>PFTO01000097.1:1822-8767 GCA_002789615.1 Acidobacteria bacterium CG_4_9_14_3_um_filter_49_7
CGCATGATTTTATTCTCCATGTTTTTGTTTGTTGTACGCTACTAGCGTGTTTTCAAAGTGCCCTGCTCTGAGTTGAGGAATTCATCCCGGAGAAACAGGTGCATTTTGTAGTTCGGATTCTTTTTGTCCGGTTCATACAGGTACTGGAACCGGTTTGCTTCATTGTAGGCGAGAATCGAATGGCACAGGGTACATCCATTGCGAATCATGTTACCCTCTTTGTCCCGCATGTTCGGGTTGTGGCATCGGAAACAGCCACCGTCATGCTGATGACCCAGATGATTTGGGTAGGTATTCCAGTCGATTCGCATATGATGGTGAATATTCCGTTTGTAGATGTCCTGTGCGACCAGCACCGCGTTCTCGATCTGATCCGACATACGTGCCCCCTGAACGGCATCCAGGCTCCGGTAGAAACCAAACAGATGATTCCGAATCCCCTGGAGTCCGGCTTCGTCCGATGGATAATCATCAGAAATCGCCGCCAGCATTTCCCTTTTTAAGAAGGGAAGGGACCGATCCACCAGTCCCCGGGTGATCCTGTCATCCACTGCCGTTTCCGGGTCTTCATATACATGGGTAACCCGGTTGTGGCAATCCACACAATCCATTGTCCGGATGCGGGTATAGTCCCCTTCATTTACCTTACTTTTTAACCGGGTATTTTCAAAGCGCTTGTAGGTTCCGTCCTGCTGGCGCCAGTCCACCCAGAGGATTTCTTCCCGCTTGTCATCCACTGAAGCGTACCGGACTTCGTTATCCGAAGCGACGTGCCAGTGGATACCCCCCCTTCCCGCAGTGTGCCCGGTATCTATTTTCAACTGAAGTGTGGTGTAGCGGGCAGTTGAATTCCGATCCATATCATAGCGGGTAAGGGTCACCATGCGGTTTCCGTAAAATTTGTCCGGCCAGTGGCACCGTTCACAGGTTTCCCTGCTGGGTCTCAACTGATGTACGGGGGTGGGGATCGGCCGTTCATAGTCACTGAGCATAGCCAGCGCCATCTGCCGCAAACCATTGAGTTTCGCGCTGACCACTGCGTCCACGCCCTGACCGACATGACATTCCACGCATTTTACCCGGGAATGGGGGGATTGCTGGTAGGCTGTCCATTCCGGCCCCATCACCGAATGACAGGCTGTTCCACAGAACTTCGCTTCGTCCATAAATTTCATAGTTCGGAAACCGGCTCCGGCGAGGAACAGCACATTCACCATAGTTAAAACAAGGATGACCAGGAAGACACGGGAACCGAAAAATCCTTCCCGAATATCTTCGCCGTCAAATCGTTCGATCAGTAATTCCCGGGTGGACTTCTTTCGCTGCTTTCGGTACCGGTACCATGCCAGCGGCATCAAGGCGAGTCCCGCTACAAACATTGCAGGAAACAGCATGTACGTAATCAGCCCGATGTAGGCATTGTCCAGCACCCCGATCAGCCGGAGAAATTCAAAGAACAGGAAACCGGCAAAAGCCGTGGTTGTAAGTGTGACACCCACCTGTCCAATCCTGTTAACTGAGATTCCCCTGAGAAAATTTCGATACTTTCGAAACATAATTCAATTACTTCCCATCACTGGTTGGAAAACATATTCCGGTAGATTTTCTGCATTTCTCCACTTTTGATAGCCGCCTTCAGATCCTTTGTTGGTTTCTGGAGCCATTGGTGCATGGGGTCATCCTGCAACAGTTTGTTAATGGCAGCATTGACCTCAGGATCGTTCAACTCACGGGCTTCCGGGATAAACTTGAAGTAGAAATGCTGTGCAACCTCATAAAAACCATGCCACCATGTGTAGTCCGGGCCAAACATTGCTGCGCCGTGGCGGGCACGTCGCCCTTCATGGTGCCAGAGTTCCCAGTACGTCCACTCGATCTTGTTGGAAAAGGCAGCCGGATTTTTCAGTAGATGTCTTTTCTTGATCAGATTCATGATTTCTGTAGCGGGAATCGCGAATTTTTCATTATAGAGTTTAACCGTCGCGTCCAACTGATAGTAATGGCCATCCGCAAATGACTGACCATGGCAATTGGTGCACACATCTTCCATGTTCTTCCGCTTTTGTTCCCAATTCTTCTGCTTTTTGGAAATCGGAGCACGCAGGTTCCATGAAATCCGGGCACCCACGTCGTGGGTCACCTTCTGCTTCCGTGTCGCAGACATATGGCAGGTGGCACATGTGGGGGCCTCAAAATAATCCTGACCGACCACCCATCGATCCGCCTTCAGATTCATGTCTTCCTTGTGAGTGTAGTAGGCATTCCCATGTTTGGATTCCTCATAAATCTCCTTCTGTGGATGATCCGGACCCAGATGGCACTTGGAGCATGCTTCGGGCTGGCGGGCCTGCGCCCTGGAAAAAGCGTGGCGGGTGTGGCAGGCCGTACACGAACCTTTTGAACCATCCGGATTTAACCGACCAATCCCGCTGTTAGGCCATGAAGCCCCGTATAAACGATTGGGTGATTTTGGATCAATCTTTATTTTGGAACCATGGCAATTTTCGCACCCCTGAATTGCTACGGGGTTTCCACCTGCCACATGCGCCAAATACGCATCATTGGAATCCAGGATCAAGCCAGCACTGGCATGATGGGAGGCATCTACCTCTTTCATTTCCTTTTCATGACAGCGGCCACAGTCCATGGGCGTCACCAGTGTGGCAATGTGCGCGTCATAGTGCATGAACGCGTCTTTGTCACCTTTCTTTGCCTGATGACAGTCCAGGCAGGTCACATCGTGTCGCGCGTGGGCAGACGCAAACCACTGCTTATAGATCCCCGGTGACTTTTCTTTGTGACAGGTCATGCATTTCCCTGCAACCGTCTTCAGTGAAGGGGTTGCCCCCATAACCATGTAACCCGCTGTACAAATCAGAACAAAAGACAAAAGCATTCGCTTCATTAAGATCCCCTCCTTTTTTTGCGTGCAATTCAATTCTCCACTAAACAATCAAACTCTTTTCCATGCATTGATACTTTATGGTAATTTATCACAAAATAACTTGATCTGGCTCAAGAAATGCCGGCCTTTTCTAGAATTGCCATTTGACTTTACAAAAACGGAATGTTATAATTTAAGTCGCGGTTACGAGATGGCCCCGACGATTGTCCTTGAAATTCGCGGGTGTCTATTGTAGCTTCAGTCGGTGGTGCCGGCCAGGTTAATTTCACAGCAACAAAAGACCGGCTGATTCGTTAACACCTTGGGCTAAACAGAGCTCGAATGAATCCGGATGAAAAACAGGAAGGAGTAACAAAGGATGAAGAAACAAATGAAAACAATCGCACTGGTATTGTTGATCACACTGGGACTCACCAGTTCCGCCTACGCATTTGATGCCTTGAAGAAAGGCGTGGAGCCGGGTAAATGGACCCAGGATCTCACCGCGGCTACAACCTACGCCAAAGACAACGACCTCCCCATCATGATCATGTTTACAGGGTCAGATTGGTGCTACTGGTGCAAACTGATGGACAAGACCGTTTTTTCAGGGAATGAGTTTTTCGATTGGGCCAAAGACAATGTCGTTCTGGTTGCGATTGATTTCCCGAGAGACAAGAGTAAGGTACCCGCTGAATTTCAGTCTCGCAATAAACAACTGGGAGATGATTTTAAGGTTCGCGGTGTCCCCACTTACGTGTTCCTGAAGCCGGACGGCAAGACCGAAATCGGCAGACTGGGCGCGGGCAAAGGCAAAACTTCCAAGAGTTTTATTGAAGAAATCAAAAAGCTTCTGAAGAAATAGAACATATACGAGTTGAAAGCGGGTCAATGCCCGCTTTCTTCTATTCATAGGGGAAACCGTGCAATTATTTCTGAATCTACTGGAACGGTTTGTTATTGAAACGATATTTCTTTTCAATGAGATGGCAATCTATCTGCTTCTCGGGTTCTTTCTTGCCGGGTTGATTCATGCCTTCCTGCCCAGCCACAGGATTGAAGCTGCTATCGGCCGGCCCGGCATGTTTTCTTCATTGAAAGCGGCTCTTTTCGGTGTTCCCATGCCGCTTTGTTCCTGCGGAGTGGTTCCCACGGCATTGTCTTTAAAGAAAAGCGGTGCCACCCGTGGGGCAGTCGTTTCGTTCCTCATCGCAACACCCCAGACAGGTGCGGACAGCATTGCTGCCACATGGAGCATGCTGGGCCCGGTGTTTGCGATTTTCAGGCCCTTTGTGGCATTTGTCACCGGTACCATCGGCGGTGCTATCACCGATCTGGGTCAAAGGACTGAAGGAAGCACCGCAGCAGAAGACAAACTGAAAGCAGATGCGCCCAAAACCGCCAGAGAGCGGATTCGTCTGACTTTCAGCTATGGGTTTGGCCAGCTTCTCGGAGATATCGCCAGGTGGATCGTGATTGGAATCCTCATTGGAGGGCTGATTACGGCATTGGTTCCTGAAGAATTCTTCCACAAATTTGTCGGAAGTCCCGTTCTTGCCTATGGCCTCATCCTGCTTGTAAGCGTACCGATTTATGTCTGTGCCACCGGCTCCATCCCCGTTGCAATGGCTTTGATCATGAAAGGGCTTTCCCCTGGAGCGGCATTTGTATTTTTGATGGCGGGGCCCGCTACCAACACCGCCAGTCTGGCTATTTTATGGAAAACGATTGGACGTCGGGCCACTCTGATTTATCTGGCCACCATTATCGCCGGGGCCGTCCTGGGTGGAGTGGTATTTGACGCCTGGTTTTCAGTCGCCTTTGCGAAGAGCTATGCCGCAGTACACCATGCCAACGGATGGTTTGAATGGGTCAAGACCGGAGGGTCTGTGGTTCTGGCACTCCTTCTGGTACACTCCCTCTGGCCCGGTAAAAAAGGGGCCGAATGTGAACTCCCGGAAACGCCCCCGAGCCTGAAAATAACGGTTCTGGGTATGACCTGCAACCATTGCAAAATGACTGTGGAAAATGCCGCTAAATCCGTTCACGGTGTCACGGCAGCCGAAGCAACACCGTCTGAGAGCAGGCTCAAGATTTTTGGTCAGGCGGATGAAAAAGCCATCAGAAAGGCGGTAGAAAATGCCGGGTACACCACAACATAGGACCTTTCCGGTGATATAATCCCATAGCCCGAACATTCTCCAGAAGGCGGCGCTATGACAGATCGGATGGGAACAGAACCCTCTCTCCTGACTCCCCATGGAAAAATCATTGAGATCCAGGTAACCGATACGGATATTCTCTTTATGCGTCGTTTCTGTGAAAATCCGGAAGGAAAACCGGTTTTGATGGTCCATGGTGCAATCGAAGACAGCCACATTTTTTACTCTGAATCAGGGAAGGGATTGGCCCCCTACCTTGCCAGACAGGGATTTGATGTTTATGTGGCTGATTTTCGCGGACATGGCGGCAGTAACCCGTCTATCAGCAGGGAAAGCCGCTACGGACAATACGAAATGATCTGTGAAGATTTTCCAGCTATGATACAGACCGTCCGGAGGGAGCGGGGAAATGTTCCTGTTTCAGTGGTGTCCCATTCATGGGGGGGTGTAATTGTATCTTCCTCACTGAGCCGGTTTCCTGAAATGCGAAAATTGGTTTCCTCCCTTGTATATTTTGGTTCAAAACGATCGATTCGGGCACGTAACCTGAAAAAGTTCTGGAAAATTAATTTGTTATGGAACATTGTCGGTTCCATTTTGTGCCGTATTTACGGATATTTACCTGCCAGACAGTTTTCCTTTGGCGCAGATAATGAGACGAAAGGGTATTTCCGGGAAACCGTTCAGTGGATTCGTCCGGGGAACTGGATAGACCCACGGGACGGCTTTGATTATGCTTCTGCTGTAAAAGAAACTGCCTTTCCCCCCGCACTATTCATCGCAGGCGCCGGGGATAAGTGCCTCGGATTTCCCGGTGATGTCAAGGCATTCATAGACGAGCATGGACGAAGCCAACCCTTTCAATTTCTTCTACTTTCAAAACAAAACGGAAATTCCCTGGACTATGGTCACATTGATATGCTTACGGGAGAACAAGCCGAACACGATCATTTTCCGATCGTGGCAAAATGGCTTCTGGGTCCAACCCTTTAAGATTCGGTATCGCTACCGGAACTCTGGTTCAACATGGCGCGGATTTGATGGGCAAGTGTATCGATGGTATAGGGCTTGTAAATCAAAACATCCGGTATTCCACCACGCCCGGTTAGAAACTCATCGGTATAACCGGTGGAAAAAATCACTGGAATGGAAGGGAATCGGGATCTGAGAATTTCAGCCAATTCCATTCCACCCATTTCCGGCATAATGACATCGGTAAACACGAGGGAGATTTCACCAGGCTGTTTCTCAAGCACTGCAAGGGCTCTTTGACCGTTTTCCACCGGCACAACTCGGTAGCCCAGCCGGTTGAGCCCATCTGAGGTGAACCTGCGCACCCCATCATTGTCTTCAACCAGCAGAATCGTTTCTTCCCCCTTTGCCTTCAAATCTACCAGCGGCTCCGGCTGCTGATCCACCTGTATTTCTCCTTCAGCAATGGGCCAGAACACGCGGAACGTTGCCCCTAGGCCGGGGGAGGAATGCACGTCGATAATGGCATTGTTCTGTTTCAGAATTCCATAAACGGTAGCCAATCCCAATCCGGTACCCTTTCCCATGGGCTTGGTCGTAAAAAAGGGCTCAAAAATATGATCCATCAATTCTTCCGACATACCACAACCGGTGTCGGCAACCTCCAGCAACGCAAAGTTACCGGGTGAAACGCCTTCAAACCGATGGGCATGCCGCTCATCCACAAACACCCGTCCGGTGATGAGGCTAATATTGCGGGGCGGGGGTTGCTTGGCCATGGCATCATAAGCATTGACGACCAGATTCATCAGGATTTGCTGGATCTGGCTTTCGTCCGCAAGAACAGGAAGAATGTCACGGGTCGTTTTCAACTCGAAGTGAATATCCGCCCCGATAAGATGTCTCAGCATACTATCCATTTCCACG
>PFTO01000102.1:0-513 GCA_002789615.1 Acidobacteria bacterium CG_4_9_14_3_um_filter_49_7
CTCCCTGTCTTCTGCGACCACAGCACTCCTTGCCGCAGTCCCCTTGATCGGGCTGGTCAAGAAAATCCCGTCCCTGAGAGACAGAAACCGTTCCGGAGATGATGAAATAATCGCAAAACCGGGCTGTTGAATGAAACCGGAAAAAGGTGCCGGATTTTCCCGACTCAGCCGCTGCGCAAATTCCCGGACATCCCCACCTACGGCCCATTTTTCCTGGCGTGTCAAATCGACTTGGTAAACGTTTCCGGCTTCAATTTCCCGGCGGATTGCGGCAACTTTTTCCATGTATGCTGCGGGGGAATCCGTGTCGGAGATCTTCCGGGCCTGAAAAGGACCCCGGTCAAAAGAGATCGCCGGGGTGCTGGCCTTTCCTTCCCGGAGCCCCCGGAATATCTGCTTTCCGGGGCGGTGGCACAGCACGATGTGGCGATAGATTTCAAACTGGAACAGCGGCAATGGACAGCATGGCGGGGTCGGAAGCGCCGTGTCCAGTGTGTATCCAAACTCATACGA
>PFTO01000102.1:563-7396 GCA_002789615.1 Acidobacteria bacterium CG_4_9_14_3_um_filter_49_7
CCCTCACCATACAGCAATGTCGCCGGTGAATCACTTGTGAGATGAAACAGATCTGCTTCAGACAACAACCCATCCGCCCGGCTCCATCTCTCAAAGATTTCCATACAGTACATTCCTGGCAATTTGAAGTCCCTGGTCGGTGAGAAAGGACTCCGGGTGAAACTGAACTCCGGCAAGGGGAAGAGTGCGATGGCGGATCGACATGGGCGTTCCATCCGGTGTTGCGGCATTCACTTCGAGTTCATCCGGGCATTCTGACAGCCGGAGTGAGTGGTAACGTCCCACCGTGAGGGGAGATGAAATCCCGGAAAAGACACCCGTCCCACCGTGAAGAACCTCCCGCACTTTCCCATGGCAGGGCTCTCCCTTTGATATCACGCCTCCCAGAGCCAGCGCAATACATTGCATACCGAGACAGACCCCGAAAATGGGGACCCTGCCTGAAAATTTTCGGATAATTTCCATGGAAAGTGTGGCTTCCCCGGGCGATCCCGGGCCGGGAGAAATCAAAAGCAATTCAGGAGAAAATTTCTCAACATCCGTGAGGGATGTTCTGTCCGACCGGAAAACCGTAACATCCGCATCCGCCATTTGAAAAAGATGGCGAACGTTCTGAGTGAAGGAATCCATGTTGTCGATGAGCAGCGTCTTTGTCCACATAGCAGGGGATTGTACCACAATCACGGTCTTTACACTTGCGCAGCAGGACAATTTCGGACACAATAAAATGGAACACAAAACTCGGCAAACAGGGAGTAAACAATGGAAGAAAACAACCGAGACAAAAACACAGACATCCACTGCGACGTTGCGGTGGTGGGCAGTGGACCGGCTGGCCAGCGTGCAGCGATGGAATGTGCCAGGGAAGGGCGCAACACAATCATCATTGATCGCCGGAACCATAAAGTCGGCGGCGTCTCACTGCACGTGGGCACCATACCTAGCAAAACGCTGCGGGAGGCGGTGATGCACCTGATCGGGTACCGGCATAAACACCTCTACGGCGATGAATATGTGGTGCGGCATCATATATGTCTGAAAGACCTTCTTGAGAGAGTTGAATTGACGTTGCAGCGGGAACTGGCGGTGCTGGAATCCCAACTCATGGCCGCAGGGGTGAAGGTCCGCTACGGGGAAGCCCGATTTTTGGATCCGCACACCCTGGAAATCCACAATCGGAAGGACGAACACCTGTTCAATTTGCATGCGGATCAGTTTGTGTTGGCTCCGGGAACCGTTCCCCGGCATCCAGAGGACATTTCCTTTGATTATGAGGTCATTTTTGACAGTAACTTCATCTTTTCCCACAAAAGCCGGATTAAAGAGCTTCCCAAGAGTCTGATTGTTGTCGGAGCCGGCGTCATTGGAACGGAATATGCTGCCATGTTTGCACCACTTGGGTGTCAGGTTACCCTTGTGGATCGTCAGACGCGGATTCTCCCCTACCTCGATGGGGACATCAGCCGTCTCCTGTTGAGAGAAATGGAAAACATGGGCGTAAAGATGGCTTTGGGCCGGGGCTATCGCTCCATCCGGCGGACGGAAGACGGAAAAGGTCTTGTTGAAACCGAAACGGGAGAAAAACTGATCGCGGACGCGGTGCTGGTTTCCCTGGGCCGTGTCCCCTGTGTAGACCGCTTGGATCTGCCTGCCGCCGGCGTGGAACTGGCAAATCGGCTTACAATCAAAGTGGACGACAGCTTCCGTACCTCCGCCCCTCATATCTTTGCCGCCGGTGATGTGATCGGGCCGCCGGCGCTGGCATCAACCAGTGCCGAGCAGGGTCGTGTTGCCGGACGAAATGTCCTTGGCTACACTGTCCGGAACCATCGCCCGGAACTGTTTCCCTTTGCCCTCTACTCCATTCCGGAAACTTCGCTCATCGGCAGCACAGAAGAACAGCTGGTGGAAAAGGGAATCCCATTCCTGAAGGGAGTAGCACGATACCGGGATGTCGCCAAAGCGACCATTAAGGGGGGTTTCGTGGGTATGTTGAAATTATTGTTTTCACCTGACGACTGGAAGCTCCTCGGTGTTCACGTCGTAGGAGATCAGGCGGCGGAACTGATCCATATCGGTCAGGCCGTCATGTCCCTGGGTGGCCGGGTGGATTACTTTGTCCATAACGTGTTCAACTATCCCACCTGGGCGGAGGCCTACCGGGTAGCCGCACTGGATGGAGTCTCCCGGCTTCGGGTCCCCAGCCTCCTGGATGGGAATGAGATGGGAGGAGCGTAGGCGGCAGGGCCGCCGTGGATAGTGATTCTTGGATGGTGGATAGTTGGGAAAAGGCAGGAGAATGGCCTTATAATCAATAAATTATATGACATAAACCAGATGACTATCCTCGGGTTCCACGGAATTATCCCCCTACTTGGTTTTTTCAACGCCCCCTGTGTTTCTGTTGAATTTCTTAGGCCTTGGATGAAGATAATAGTGCTGATAGGTGATTTGAATATTCCCCCATCTAACATCTTAAAAATCAAAATTTTCCAATACATCTCTTGTTGTCAATCCATTCCATTCCTTCAATTCATAGAACTCTGTAAGAACAGGCTTGCAGCACGTATTCAACGTATTTTTATCTGTTTTTTAAAACCGTTCACAAGGACAAACTTGTGTGGCGTCCATTGTTCAATACCATAGTCCATGGTCATGAGCATATTACCTGGATATGTTAATTTGAACCATACAGATATCTTTCCGCTGTGATCCCGAACAAAGTCTCCTGTGAATATTACGGGTGACCGCTTAGGTCCTCCAAATCCTACGAATTTTCCGCTCTTATTGAACAATGCAGTACTATAAACCATTTGAAATGTTCCAGGCGATTGTTCCATGTCGAATAATAAAAATGTCAAAGAGCGATAAGTTAGATTATCGGCAAAAGGTTCACTCTTTTCATGAGTTATGTAGACTTTTGTTTGAGTATAAGCAACAACATTTCCAATCAAGAGCAGAATTAAAATAATTTTTCTCATTGTGAACTCCCTGTAACCATAAATTGAACAAAAGATGTGGGAACCCCGGGATAAGTCATCTAGTTTATCTTTTTTCATTGGCACTTCCTGTGTCGGGAAACCTCTTGTTTATCTGCAATTCATTCTACACTCTGATGCAGTCACTTTCCATAAAGAAAGACTCTCACACCTCAGACACCGGCACGATGTGCCGGAGTGACTCGTAACCTGTGACTGGTGGCTTGTTGGAAAGAGCAAAGCGGGATAGAGGCACCTTGGGAAAAGTTGTCAGTCCCTGTTTTGCGGCTCTGCTGTTCTTCCCCGCTCCTTCCGGACACCATCCACTATCCACAATTCACCATTCACGCGGCCCGTTGGGCCGCTCCCTTCGTCGCGTGGACATTTTTGCGGTATGATTGTTGCATCTAAAAAGCTCGACATATCAAAACCGGAGGGAGATATGAAAAAGATCTTTATTTCTATTCTATTACTGTCGTGCATGGTGCCATTGACGGCAGGGCCGGTGGAGAAACCACCGACCGACAAAACCCTTTCCCCCTATTTTTTCGTAAAATCTGATGATCCATCCGTGGATCGGTTGCCCCTGAAGGTCACATCCGCAAAGGTCACCATCGTCGGCGTGATTGCGGATGTGACCGTAACCCAGGAATACCGTAACGTCGGGAAAAAACCATTGGAAGCCACGTATATCTTCCCGGGGTCCACCCGGGCGGCTGTGTACGGCATGAAAATGACCATTGGGGAACGTACACTTGTGGCAAAAATTGAGGAACGGCAGAAAGCCCGTCAGGACTATGAACAGGCCCGAAATGAGGGAAGGAGTGCTTCCCTTCTGGAACAAAAGCGGCCGAACGTGTTCCAGATGAACGTGGCCAACATCATGCCCGGTGATGTTATTCAGGTAGAACTGAAGTACACGGAGCTTCTAATTCCAACAGATGGTGTGTACCAGTTTGCCTACCCCACAGTGGTGGGCCCCCGTTATTCGGAAACACCGGACGAACCCGGCCAGCCGGACCAGTGGGTAAAGAACCCCTATCTCCACCAGGGTGAGGCCGCTCCCTACACCTTCGGTCTTTCCGTGGACATTTCCTCCCCCATCCCGGTGCAGGATGTATTCAGCCCCAGCCACAAGATTAATGTGGCCTTCGACGGACCAAAAATGGCGATGATTCATCTGGACAAAAGTGAAAAAACCGGTGGAAACCGCGATTTTATCCTGAATTACCGCCTGTCCGGTAAAAAGATTCAATCCGGGCTGATGCTGTACAAAGGAGAAACCGAAAACTTCTTCCTCCTGATGGCAGAGCCGCCGAAACGGGTTCGCCCGGAAGAAATTCCAGCCCGGGATTATGTGTTCATTGTGGATGTGTCCGGTTCCATGCGGGGCTTCCCCCTGGACATTTCCAAGGCACTTCTTAAAAACCTGATTTCCTCACTGAAACCGACAGATAGTTTCAACGTGCTGCTTTTTTCAGGGGGCAGCCATGTGTTAAGTCCAATATCCCTTCCCGCGACAAAGGAAAATATTCAGCAGGCCATCACGCTCATTGACAACCTTCGGGGCGGGGGCGGAACAAGGCTGCTTCCAGCCATGAAAAAGGCATTGGCGCTGCCGATGAAAGAGGGCGTCTCCCGGAGCATGGTGGTGGTTACCGACGGTTACGTATCAGTGGAAAAAGCGACTTTCCAGCTGATTCGGGAAAACCTCAACCATTCCAATCTCTTTGCCTTCGGAATCGGCACTTCGGTAAACCGTTATCTCATTGAAGGGATGGCACGAGCCGGATTGGGTGAGCCTTTTGTGATTACCAATTCGAAAGATGCGGCTGAGACGGCGGAAAAATTTCGCAACTACATCCAGTCTCCGGTGCTCACCGACATCAAAGTAAAGTTCGATGGGTTTGACACCTATGACGTGGAACCGGTATCCATTCCAGATCTCTTTGCGGGCCGCCCGGTGGTGGTGTTCGGCAAATGGAAGGGGAAAGCAGCGGGAGAAGTCACCGTCAGCGGGGTCTCCGGAAATGGCAAATACAAGGCTGAATTCAAGGTTTCGGTTAAGCTGGATAGAAAAGAAAACGCGGCCCTTCGCTACCTCTGGGCCCGTACCCGGATCGCGGAACTGTCCGATTACGCGAGATTCGATGAGTCTGAAATCGAACCTACGGTTACCAATCTGGGACTGAAATACAACCTCATGACCGCCTACACCTCATTTGTTGCCATTGATACAAAGATCCGAAACAAAGATGGCAAACTGGTGTCCGTGAAGCAACCGCTGCCGTTGCCCCAGGGCGTATCCGATACCGCAGTGGGAGGGAGCAGCAAGAAGAGTATGTATGTCCGGCGCATGCCCACCAGTTCGGACATGATGGTGTCACCGCCTAACCCAACCTCCGCTTTAGGGGGAAATTTGACCGTCCGCGAATCAGTGGTCCCCATTCCTGACCCTTCACCGGAACTGCCGGAACCGATGATTCTGGTGAGGCCACAGATGCGGGGACTGGACAGACTCGTGGTAAATGGATTTAATCGTAACCACGTCGCAAAACTCTTGAAATCGATGGAACCGGAATTGATGATGTGTGCAATGAAAGCAGGGAAAGCCATCGTCCATGTGAAAGTAACTGTTCAAGTGAAACCCAACGGTTCTGTGGAAACCAATGTTCTTGTAATGAGCGGAAAAGGAACTTCAAAACAACTGTCAAAATGTATCGGCGAAAAAATGAAACGGTTGATTCAGAAACTTCCAAAAGGATCAATCGGTTCATTCTCTTTCGACATCCTGGGATGAACTGATATGGCAAAAGAGAGGGGGGCTTCATGCCCCCCTTTTTTTGGATGGGATTTCCGGAATCAGATTCTCTCGCAAAGGTTGGGAAGAATAGATAGAAAAGATTGCCAAACACGTTTAGAATACGCGCAAATCCGATACTTTCTATTTGGCAGGTTCCAATTCAAAGTGCACCACCCCGGCCTTGAAAGAGGGCCTCGTGCGGGTTAATCCCCTTTACTGAATTCCTAATACAACTCTTCCCTGCACTTCGGGCAGATGCCATGAGTGAAGTCAGCTTCCGGATGCCGTATAAGATAATGCTCTATAGGATGCCAGGTTCCTTGAGTATCTCTGATGCTTTTGCAGTTTGAGCATATTGGGACCATACCCCGCAGGGCTTGAAGCTCCATCAAATAGTCTGTCAGCCGTTTATTTTTGTCGCCAAGGGATTGATTCATGTAGATGATTGCAAGATGCGATTCAATCAAACTTCGAAACTTCAACATCAGTTTCTCAGTATTCTCTGAATACTCATTGCGCTTATTGTCCAGCACACAAAGGGTGCCAAATGGTTTCCCATCTGGTAATAGAATGGGAAATCCAAGATAGGAAATCATGTTCAGTTTAACATCCGGATTGTTTTTCCAATTCACATCCGCCGTGGCATCCGGCACGAGAAGTTTATCCTGTGTCTTGATTACCGTTTCACAATACAGGCCGGAACCGTATAATTTCTCCTGGTCTCCGGGATGGTAAGGATTGCCTTCACTATTGCTCGAAACGAAAACCTCAATTACAGGTTCGGCAAATCGCATAATCAACGCAACGGGAACTTCAATTATTTTACTCAGAATATCGGAGATCTCCTGCCAGTTTTTCATGATGTCTGTCGGCACTTTAATTTCAACTTTATTGTTTCTCATTCAATTCTCCACAGGGAGTCCAACTCCCGATTCAAATGATAAATATCTGAATTTTTTATACACTGAAGAGTGATCCGTTTCAATCTCATTCCAGGTACTGTCTTACATCATCCAGAGATTTTCGGACTTTGTCTTTTGGCTCTTCAGCTG
>PFTO01000102.1:7474-12619 GCA_002789615.1 Acidobacteria bacterium CG_4_9_14_3_um_filter_49_7
GATGAAGGAAGGTTCAACTTCTGCTTCAACGCTTTGTCATTGAACCAGCCAATCCAGCAGGTGCCAAGGCCGAGCACTGCTGCCTGCAGGGAGAGGTGGGCACCGGCGATTCCAATGTCGATCAGGTTGTAGCGGACGTCCCGCACCTGGCCTCCCAGTCTCGCAACCACTTTGGATTTTTCAGTGACAAATATGACCAATACCGGGGCAGTGGCAATAAACCGGTTCATGGCATAGATACCGGAGCAGGCAGTAGCCGCGATACGGCGAATGCTTTCCCGGTCGTCCACAACAAGAAAAGTCCAGGGTTGGGAGTTGCAGGCCGACGGTGCCATCCGTGCCGCATCCAGACATTGATCGACAAGTTCCCTTGATACAGGCTGATCAGTGTAGGTCCTTACACTGCGGCGGGTTTGGATCAATTCCGGGAAATCCATGGTCAAGGTATTTTTGAAACCCGGCTCAGGCCCCAGATCGCCAGCGCCCCGGCTCCAATAAATCCAACCCAGGAAAATAGGGATGGAACAGTGTAGGGTCCAAACACAAAAGACCACCCGCCGAGATTCCGCAACAGATGGGCCAGTGCAACGGCAGTGAAGACAATTCCCGATACGAAGCAATAGGCTTTGGTTACATTCATCGGATCCCTCCATTTTCAAGGATGAGTGACAATCATATTGTACACGAAAACAAACTGTAGCGGTAACGGCAGGAAGTGGATCAGAGCCAGCGAATGATCCAATCCGGCGGCCTGTTCTCAGGCCCTGCCCAACACAACTGCCCTGTTCAGGAAGATTTTCGGCCTTTTAACAACGGTGAGTCCGGTATTGGTGGCAATCCTGATCATATGTTCAAAACCCTTTTTCGAAACGTGAAATGGGGGTTCAACGATGAAGATCTGTCCCTCTGGTTTCAGAATGCTTCCTATTTCACGAAAGAGGTTTTCCTGATCCGGAACTTCATGGACCACGTAGAACATCAAAACAAAATCGACCGGTTCTGAGACGCCAATTCTGTCTTCCTCGCAAAGATGCAGTGTGAGCCGTTCCTCAAGTTCAGTCCCCTGAATCTTGTCCCTGACTTTCCGGAGCATTCCTTCCTGTAAATCCACGGCAATCACGCGACCGGTCTTACCGACCATTCCGGTCATGTCAACGGAGAAGAAACCGGGACCACATCCCACATCCAGAACGGTCATTCCTTCTTTAAGATAATTCCCCAGTAATTTCCGGGGATTCTGCATCCATTTTCGGATTCGCGTGTCCAGACTCCCTGCCCTTTCAACCGGACATACACGATTTTTTCTGTTGCTCATGATCTTCTCCCCTTTAGAGTGAATACACTTGCTAACTGACTGACCCGTTGCATCTGATTGTAGTCACTGTCAGAGCCGATTGTCAAAGGTTCTTCATCTCATGGGAAAAATTCAGAGTCAGATTCTCTCGCCAAGGCTCAAAGCACGCAAAGAGTAATCAAGCTCCGGAAGGTTGTGCCACTCTTTATGCTTTGTTGGTTAGTTCAATACCAATTTAACTTTCTTTTCTTGTAATGTAAGTTGCCGCAGTTGGGCCAATGTGGTATAAAAATGTTAAAGAAAACAGTAGCGGATGAAGGGGAGGAAATATGATGGGGCTTTTAAAAGGGAAAAAGGCAGTGGTCTTCGGGGTGGCGAACAGGAAAAGCATTGCCTACGCCATCGCAAAGAAAATGAAGGAAGAGGGAGCGGAGCTCGGCTTCACCTATGCCGGTAAAATCATGGAAAAACGGGTCATACCCATTTCAGAGGAGTTGGGCGGTAAATTCTGCTTGCCCTGCGATGTACTGCTGGATGAACAGATTATCCACACCTTCCAGACCGTGAAAAAGGAATTCGGCCAGCTGGACATTCTGCTCCATTCCGTGGCATTCGCCCCTCAGGATGCCCTGAAGGGCCGATTTGTGGATACAACAAGGCAGGCATTTCAGATGTCACTGGGAGTCAGCACCTACTCACTTGTTGCGTTGTCCCGTTACGCAGAACCCCTCATGAGCGAAGGGGGCAGCATCCTCACCATGACCTACCTCGGGGCCGACCGGGTGGTGAAGAATTACAACGTCATGGGGGTGGCAAAGGCGGCTCTGGAGTCTTCGGTTCGATATCTTGCGGAGGACATGGGAGAAAAGGGCATTCGGGTCAACGCGGTTTCCGCCGGACCCATACGAACCATGGCTGCCAGCGGGATCGGGGGGCTGCGCCACATCCTGACCACCTTCCCCAAAGTGGCGCCCCTGCACCGCAACGTGACGCCGGAGGACGTGGCCGGTACGGCGGTCTATCTGGCAAGTGACCTGGCCAGCGGCGTGACGGGAGAAGTCATATATGTCGATGCGGGATACAATATCGTCGGATTGCACTGAGTCGGCACCGCAGGGAACATTCAGTCTGCTCTGATTTCAAGCTCAATCTCGTCCCTGATAGGGAGCCCATCGTTCCCGGTTGCCGGAATTTCAGGTTTCAACTCTCTTGACTTATCAATAGTCCCACGATAAATCGCAGCCAGTTGAAAACCCATTATTTCCGGACTGCCCCAGCGTTCACAGAGAAGTGAACGGATCCAATTGCGGTCCAGTTCTGATACAACCTGTATCTTCATCAAATCTCCTGTCATCGTGTCTTATTTGTACCGGCAGTGGCCGATGATCTGCCATTTTGAAAATTTCGAGTCACAATACTACAATAATCGTTACCGGATGAAAAATCTGAGAACGGACCTTTGCATTTACGGGTACTGCAAAGTCCCCCTCACCAGAATGAAGGAGGTAGAAATTGAAGATATGTTTCCTGAATTGTTCTCACACTCATTATTCTTCACTCCACTGCGCCGATGCGCAACTCAGCTCTGTTCCGGATTGTTTTGTGTCGTGTGTCACATTCCTGATAAAGCAGGTGGCACATGAAACCAAACGAGCTATATTATAATATTGCCCATAGATGAATTTTCATATTATTTAATATACTGAAAAGACAGGAGGGTGCGATGAAACGATGGTTGGCAATTCTGGCCATTGCGATTTTGACCGTTGGAGCGACCATGCCGGTCCAGGCAGGTAAACGGGGAAATGGCAATGGGAATGGAAACGGCTCGGGCATTAACCACGGGAATGGTAACGGTAATGGAAATGGTAACGGCAACGGGAACACCGACGGCACTGTAGTCAATGGAACGACAGGGACTCCTTCAGAATGTGACTTGACCTCAGACAACTGGGTGGAAGCACTGGATGGTACAATTACGGCTTTCCTGGGAAATCCCAACAATGAAAAGTCCAAACAGAAATTCGTAATGGAAACGGCTGATGGAAATATCGCAGTCAATACCGCTCCCTGGTGGTTTATGCAAGCCCAGGCTTTTGGACTGGCCGTAGATGATGAAGTGACGGTTTCCGGTTGGACTTGCGTTGAAGATGATGAAACCACCTTCATTGCGATGAGCATCACAAAAGGGGAAGAAACTATCTATCTTCGTGATGGTTTGGGGCATCCCATGTGGAGTGGAGCCCGGTCCATCCCCGGATGCGGACAGAACCCTGACCGATATTTTTTGCCCCAATACGAGGGGGACGAACAGGTTCTGGAAGGTACCACTGGTGGACTGTACCTGGACTGCCTCGTACACGGTTCCTACCCTTCGTTCATGGTGAGCCTGAATGGCGAGGATGCGGACGGCAATCCAACTGTCACAACTCTTGTCCTGGGGCCGCAGTGGTATCTCGAATATCAGCGCTTCAACCTTGCAGCAGATATTCCTGTAATGGTAACGGGAGTATCGGTTCAGGTGGATGAGGAAACGTTTGTTTTCCTGGTACGGAAGATTGAGACAGAGTCCGCGGTGCTGGTGTTCCGCGATGAAACGGGAGTCCCTTTCTGGCAGACGGTGAGGCCCCTTACTCCTTGAGGAATAATTGATATGGTGAAGAAAAACCACGCCTTTCATGGCGTGGTTTTTCGCATCTATCCATCATAATTCCACATTCCGGATGTGCGTTGCAATATGCTAAAGTTGGTGAGACAAATGACGTTCCATGACAGGGAGGGCCCATGAAAATTGTGTTGATACAGCAGCATGCGACAACAAACAAGAAGGATAATCTGGAAAGGGGATTGACGGCGCTGAAAGAGGCGGCGGCAAATGGGGCAAAACTTGCCTGTTACGCGGAACTGGCATTTGAACCTTTCTATCCCCAGAAATTGCCCACGGACGACATCCGGGAACTGGCGGAACCGGTACCGGGCCCGACAACCGAAGCCTTTATGGCAGAGGCAAAGCGACTCGGCACAGTGGTTGTCCTGAACCTGTTCGAACTGGACGGTGACAAAACCTATGACTGTTCCCCGGTGATTGACGCTGACGGTTCACTCATTGGCAAAACCAGAATGGTCCATGTATGTGAATATGAAGGGTTCCATGAACAGCACTACTATACACAGGGCAATCTGGGTGCCCCGGTATTCGATACAGCCTGCGGGCGTATCGGCATTGCAATCTGCTACGATCGCCACTATCCGGAATACATGCGGGCATTGAAGCTGAATGGAGCTGAACTGGTGATCGTTCCCCAGGCCGGCGCTGTTGGAGAATGGCCCGAGGGACTTTATGAAGCGGAAATGCGGGTGGCGGCATTTCAAAACGGTTATTTCACAGCACTTTGTAACCGGGTGGGGAAAGAGCCATCTCTCACGTTTTCCGGTGAGTCCTTTGTCTGCGACCCGAAAGGCCGGGTCATTGCAAAGGCAGCGACCGGCAGGGATGAAATTCTTTATTGTGACATCAGTCTTGACCAGATTCCCGGATCCCCCGCTGAACTCAATTTCCTCCACGACCTCCGCCCCGAAGACATCGGTGGATGGTAAGTGGACAGAGGGCCAATTTTATTGTTGGGAAAATGGGGGGACAACCATCTTATTCCCATACACTTTCCCATCCATATTATTAATCTATGGAATCGGGGATGGGGTCGGTTCACCACAGTTGACACTCCACTTTGCTGCTAATCGTTTCCACCAGAGATGACAGGTACTCATCCCTTTCCTTCTGTTTTGACAGACGGAAACAGCATTGAGTAACGCCACTGTAGGATATACCGAACAATTCTCCATTCTCTTTG
>PFTO01000181.1 GCA_002789615.1 Acidobacteria bacterium CG_4_9_14_3_um_filter_49_7
CGCCCAGTATCGGTGTGTTCGGTCGCTAATAAACCCTGAGACAATTCTCAACCCATAACCGATGAGTTCGCCGATACCGGCGACAATTCCGACTACAGTTGCACTGGCTCCGAGGATGGCCAGGTAGGGGCCAGTGATGCTCCGCGCCGCTTCATAGGTCATATCCGCGAAAAGACTGACAAAACCCAGCAGAAGCACAAAGCGCAGGGCATGGTTGGTCTGCTTTGGCATCTCTCGGACCATCAATCAAGCCTTGAAATTGTGCCGATAGGCTATGACTTTGACTCTTTCCAATGTGATCAATCCTTCCCCCTATCATTTTGTCCAATTCGGGAAGAAAGGCATTGGCCTTCTCTTCTTCTTCGACAATTTCGATGACGACCTGGAGTTTTTCAGAAAGCCGCAACACCTTTGAGGTATGTATTCGGCTGTTGGCCCCAAAACCCAGATATCCCCTCAAAGCCGTAGCACCCCAAATCCTTTTTCCGGACTGTTTCCACGACGACTTCGCAAAGCGGTCTGCCGCCACACTTATCGCCTTCGTCAATGAAGATTCGCAATAAAGATGCTTCGGATGGAAGTTTCATTGATATTACCTCTTTCAAGCCAGACACCTGAGTGACGGCCCGACAAACAAGGCGAGAAACCCGAGGCCATTCTGCATGGTAAAATTTGCGGCAGTGCGGAGCCATTCAGCCGAACGGAACAACTCACCCGATTCAAGAATCAAAGCCGAAAAGGTAGTGAAGGCCCCCATGAAACCGCCCAGATTCCCGAAAGCAGACCCAACCAGATAAATCCCCCTGCCCATCCGCCGATCCAGCCAAATTTCTCACCTTTTCGATTCATAATACTTCCTCCACGAACAGACTTGAGTATTGTTGTTTTGATTATAGCAGACGGACGTCGGATCAGTGGAGGTATCGATTCAGTCCGGTAAACCCGAAAGATATTTCGCATATTCCACCTTGTCATCACCCGGAGAGTAGAAATCCTTCACCCGGGCCGTTTCGTCATATCCCATGTGCAGATAAAATCTTCGAGTCAACTCATATCCCGGCTGCCCGGAAGTATCCAGAATGATCATCCTTCCGCCCAGCCGATGCACGGCATCTTCCACAGCTTCCATGAGAAGACTTCCGTAGCCTCCGCCCCGTTCCCCCTGGTCTACTACGATCCAGTACAGATCATAGGTTCCCAGAGTACAGGATGTAGGACCGAAACACGCCCAGCCATATATGGTTTCTTCCCGCTCTACCACAAGGGATATGTAGCCGGCCGCCTCCCCCAGTCGCGCACTTTCTTCCAGTACCTCAACTGCCACTTCCCGCTCATCCGGACGGAACAGAGGCATCTCCTCAATAATCTGGACGACCCTGTCGCGATCCTCCGTTTGCAGGGGCCTCACGTGTGCGTTTCCCGATCGGAGACGGTCCCCTTTCGGTTCGTGGGGAGCGCTTGAATCTGCTTCGTGCCGGCGGCACCAGCGTGACCACGCATTCAGAATTACATTTTCCACGAACCTCTGGAATGGCACATCACCCGCCTCCAGAGCAGCAGTAAACCCTGCGTCGGGGGAAATGTCAGGGTTCGCGTTCACCTCCAGCACATACAGTTGACCGTCTCCATCCATTCGAAAATCCACCCGGGCATAGTCCCTGCAGCGCACCGCCTCCCACACAGAACGTGCTGTATTTTCCAGCGCCAACCGTTCCTTTTCCCGAACTCGAGCCGGAATTATGCGGGGGGTATTCTGATACGCGAATGATTCCGGAATCCATTTGGCTTCGTAGTCCACAATCCTGGGTTTGTCGTCAGGAAACGTAGAGAAATCAATTTCCGCGACAGGCATAATCGACAGAACGCCATCCCGTTCAATCAGAGACAGATTGAATTCCCTTATTCCCACCAGTTGTTCCACCATCGCATCCTGTTTGAAATCTGTATGGATACGATGCAGGGCTGAAGCCAGCTCACCACCTGCCCGCTCAAATACTGAGCTCTCTGTGAAAAGTCCTTCGGACGCGTCCATGCCCGCCGGTTTGATTATGTATGGGCCGGGAAAATCCAGAGAAAGATTGTTTAAGTCAACGGTTTCGGAGACAAGCAAGCCTGCCGGGACGGAAATTCCAGTGCCTGCAAGAAGTGCCTTGGTGCGGTGCTTGTCCAATGTAAGCGTCAGGCAAAATGTGTCACCGCCGGTCACTTCCCTTCCGAGGGATCTGCAGATGGACGGGACTTCGGTGGCGGAAGCCGGGTCCCCGGGGAATCCCTCAACCAGATTGAATACAACTGATTCTGTTCCGGCACAGAGAACACGCTGAATATCCAGAATATCCATCACGCCCCCCAGACGAACCTTGTACCCCAGGGCATGCAGCACGTCCTGTACCGCGCCAACTTCATCCAGAACTCCCCGATCACTCTCGGGTGCCTCCGGCGCCGGTTCATTATAGAGAATCAGCACACCTTTCTGCTTCAGAGTGTTGTTCATCTCGGGCCTTTTATTCCGTAACGCGTTTCATCGCGCTTTCTATGATGGTTCCGATCAGATTTTCATAGGACAGTCCAACTCCTGTTGCTATCATCGGTAGATCAGAATGGGTAGGATGCAAACCCGGGAGTGGATTCAGTTCCATAAAATATGGCTTCCCATCTGCACCGATCCGGATGTCCACCCGTCCTGCATCCCGGCACTCAAGTGCCTTGTAGGCGGCCAGTGCCAGATGCTCTACATCTGCCACCAGTTCACCACCCCGCACAGGCACATACTCTACATACGACTCGCACTGCTCCTTCACCAGAAATGAGTAATCTTTCTCCGGTGCGCTATCAAGGATACGCACCTCCAGGGTACCCAACACCGACGCATCCGAACCCGTACCCAGCAGGCCGGTGGTAAATTCACGACCCGGAAGGTAGGTTTCCACCAGTACGGGCTGATTGAACCGACAAATCAAATCGTCTACCGTCTGTTTCAGTTCTTCAGGATTTGCAACTTGGCTCTTTCCGTCAATGCCTTTCCCTGTCCCCTCCGCAACGGGCTTGACAAACATGGGAAAGGAGAGGTTCAAACCGCTCAGGTCTGAAACGGTTTTCACTACGTCTCCATCGGGGACTGCAACCCCTTCAGCACGAACCAGCTTCCTCGCGACAGCCTTATCCAGAGTCACCGCGCATGTAAGTGGGTCAGAGAAAACGTAGGGCTGGTTGTACAATTCGAGCAGCCCGGGGACCTGGGCTTCACGGGATCTTCCCTTCAATCCTTCGGCTATACTGAAAACAAGGTCCCATCGGTCCCCCTTCACCAGACGCGCACACAGATTACGGCCGTGACCGATCTGATCCACCTTATAGCCAAGACGCTCCAACGCATCCGCCAACTCTCTGATGGTTGATTCGGAATCAAATTCTGCTACATCCTCTTCACTGTATCCTTCGGCTAAATATGTTGATCTGAGATCATACACAAACCCAATCGTTTTCATGCGGTCCATTCAATTCTCCTGAAATATATTTTCTTTAGATGTTACCATCATTTTAAAGCGGTCGCAGCCCCCTGGAAAAATGCCCTCGCACCCAACCTCAGGTTTGTGAGACTGTATCCCCCTTCCTGCACTACCAGTGTGGGGACACGCAGTTCCATTAATCTTCGGCCTATTTTCCCCATGCCACGGGGAGTGACCAGGAAACCACCTGTGGGATCTCCTTTCATCGTATCAAACCCCAGGCTCACCACCAGAAAGTTCGGTTTGAACTTCGTGAGCGCCACAAAGGCCCGCTCCATTGTTTCAAGGTATTTTTCTTCCGAACAGCCATCGGGAAGTGGAAAGTTGCGATTAAACCCCTTTCCCTCACCGACCCCTCTCTCGTCAGCAAATCCACTGAAGTAGGGATAGGCATAACTCGGATGGCCGTGGATGGATATCGTGAACACATCACTGCGGTTGTAAAAAATATCCTGCGTGCCATTGAAGTGATGGAAATCCACATCCAATATGGCGACGCGCCCGCCCCTTCTGACAATGTAATCTGCGGCGATAGCCGCATTGTTGAAATAGCAGAATCCCCCGTATATGCGCCTTTCAGCGTGATGTCCCGGAGGTCGGCAAACCGCATACGCCAGTATTCTTCCGTGCAGGACTTCTTCAGCAGCGGTCAATGCCACGTCAACAGCCGCACGTGCGGCTTCATACGAGTTCTTAGAAAGTGGTGTGAAGGTGTCCATGCAATAGTACCCGGCCCTGAGGGCCTTGTCTTTTGGTTGACGCTCGGGACGCCTGATTGGGAACACATAGGGGTACACCGGTCTTTTTGCGGATAACCCCTTGCAGACCAGTTTGAGATATGAAACAAAATCACGGCTATGAACTGTTCGAAGTACCGACTCTCCGAAATGCTTCGGGCCCCGTTTTTCAAAAATTTGAAGGGGATTCAGGGACTCCATAATAACCCGGACCCGGGCCGGCCGCTCCACGTATCCGCGATCATTTACATGATGCAGGACGTGGTTTTCAGAAAATACAACAATAAAGGGACTGGCCAATCTCCGCTTTTCCACCGGAATACTGGCAATATTCTGCTTCGGTCTTTTCGGTTCCCGAATCCGCACCGGATCATCCCGGAACGAATCCACAACTTCCTTGATGTACTGTGGGGAAGCCACATTGGGGTACTTCCGCTCCAGGATAAGTTGAACAGCTTTTCTGGCATGTTTTCTGGACAGAGATTTACCGCTGCCCAGGTCGTCGTATAGCAGATAAGGCGCCGGACCGTCCCCAATGGGCGTCTCAAAGGCCGTGCCCACGACTGGTCTTACGCCATATCTCTCGTAGAATTGCAACCGGAGGCGGTTTTCTTTCAGGAGTTCCGGATCCGGTTCCAGTTCAGGATCGTCCGGAAGGGCTTCCAGGTAAAGTGCCCTTGCTTTGACGGAATGAGCGAATTCCCGGGTCCCCTCGTAGAGAGCGCTTCCCATTCCTCCACCCTTGACCCCCGGCGCGACTGCGATAAAATCCAGCAGACAGCTCCTGATTTCCGGTAGATACAGAATGAGGGAAAACCCCACTACCTTATCCAGCCCACGTTCTGCAACCAGCAGAACTGAACGGTAGCCGGAGGTGTATGGATCCTCCAGCATCGTCGGGATTCCGTCCGCATACGCGGCGACATCCGAAAATCGGTGCCTGAAGATATCCTGAACTTGCCGGACTATGGTCTCTTCATGCCCCGCACTGAAAATTCGCCTGATTTTGAGCATTTATTCAGCACTCTCTGTCGGTTTTTCCCGCCAGATCCGAATGCAATATTCTTCTCTCTGTCCTGGCCATATGCGATGGAACAATCTTCTTCGCACTGCCATTTGCCAGATCTGCAACCATCGGATTCAGGGCGGGCTCCTCTACCCTGGCATAGCCATCTCCCTGAACCATCGGTTCCGGGTAGCTGATCAACATGCCCTCAAAATTCCGAAGTACCGTATGCGTCGGACTGGTGCTTACAATATAGGTCGGAAGCAGCGGTAATTTCCCGCCTCCTCCAGGCGCATCCAGCACAAATGTTGGAATGGCCAGCCCTGACAGGCGTCCCCGGAGATATTCCATAATCTGAATACCACGGGACAGTGGAGTACGAAAATGCTCCACCCCACGAACCAGATCACATTGGAAGAGATAATATGGACGCACTCTTATTTTCACCAGCTTTCTGCACAAATCTTCCATAATGACCGGGTCATCATTAACTCCTTTCAGCAGTACGGACTGGTTTCCGACCGGAATGCCGGCGTCCACGAGTCTGACGCACGCCTCAACTGCTTCGGGGGTAATTTCATTGGGATGGTTAAAATGAGTATTCACCCAGATGGGTTGATACTTCCGGAGCATGTTCACGAGCTCATTATTGATCCTCATGGGCAGCGTCACTGGAGTCCGTGTCCCAATACGGATAATGTCCACGCTCGGCACATTGCGAACTGCCGAGATAAACCGCTCCAGCTGCGGAGTTGTCATCGTAAAAGGGTCGCCCCCGGAAATGATCACGTCGTGTATTTCAGGATGATCCCGCAAATAGGCGACGACGTGAGCCAACTGTTTTTGGGGCATGGTCACTTCATGCTGACCTGCGATCCGTTTTCGTGTGCAGTGACGACAATACATGGCACATGTAGACGTTGCAACGAGCAACGCCCGATCCGGATATCGGTGCACGAGTCCTGGTACCGGCATATCATGTTCTTCTTCCAAAGGATCGTCCATCAGGAACGACGGGTCAATCAGCTCTTCTCCAACCGGCACCGCCATCTGGAAAATCGGGTCCGAAGGGTCGGCCTTCTGAATCAGTGAAGCATAGTACGGTGATATTGCCATCGGAAAACGGGCAGCAGCCGAGACAGTTCCTTCGCTCAATTTTCCACATTTCAACAGTAGGCATAACTCGTCGGCGTTTCTGACTCTGTGGCTCATCTGCCACATCCAGGAATTCCACTCTTGCGGGTTGGCAGAAGTTCGATCATCCGGTATGATTTTTGACATTTTCAATTTCCGGGGATGATCCAGGTTGGATTTCAGATTATCGTGATTACATTTCCCTTCTTCCCGGTCGGGAATAAGGGGAACCGCTAAGGACGGAGAAATACTGGGAGGTTCGTCATCGCGAACCAAGTCGAGATCCAGATTCTGCATCTCTTGTGTCTCCTATGCACCTATTGTAAACATCTCGTTTACGTGCCACTTCCGATAGAAAAGTAACACTAAACTTGAAGAGAAACTACTCCCACGTGTTCATCTTGTCAACAACTATATTTTCGTCGCATTCTATAAATATTTTTCTACCTTATACTTCTATAATTTAGCCCATGAGAAAAAATCAAAAAAAGTCCACCTCAGTGCCATTGTATGCAAATAAGAAATGTTCACAACAGAAACCACAAATGTGCACGAAAAGTGATTCATTTTCAGTGTGCTCAGATGGCTTCTGAACTGACCGATTTCTGGCATCAGTCAAGCGTATTCCAGAGGTTCTCATTCTTGGTTACAATTGCTCCCGTGACTTCATTGGAATCATTGAAGCATTCATGCGCAACGGCAGCATTGCCAGATTGGAATTAAGACTCATCCGTGCAAGTACTGGATTTTCAGAAGCGGAATTTTCGCGCAACGGAAACAGTGATGTCGGCGGCGGTGTAGGTAAACACATCCTCAGAAAAACTGAACTGCCAGTCGTGCCAGATGGCCCCGATAGTCAGCATGGCCTGATAATCATCCAGCCGCTTATATCCTGTATCGTATGGAGAAGAAGAAAGATAAAGTTGTGCTACAGCTCGAATGTCCCTGTAAATATTTGTAGTAACAGCCACATAGCCAAACCCCATACTACCCAGTGCTGTATTCAATCGGCTGTCCGGGGTGCCGAGGTTCATAAAGCCCAAGCCATAATCCAGTTGAAATTTGTCAAAAACGTGGGAAAACGCCACCTGAGCCCCCACATCAAAAGAACCCGAACCCAGACCCTTCCTTGCGCTGCCGGTGGGCAGCTTTGCAAAAACTGAAAAGGCGAAGCGAAATCGGCTGATGTCCCGGACTTTGAAAATGTTGAATCCCAGCTTGATGTCTCCAATCCCTGCTTCCGGCCCCGACAGGTCAATTTCCCCGAATTGGAAAGCAAATTCATTGTCGGGACGAAATTGTCTCCCTCCATTGTTCACACCAATGATGTCATGATATTTTTCAATTATGGAATCAAACGCCCCCTTCCAGTTGTAAATAACCGGTACTTCCACATAGACGGAAGAAAACGCATTGAGCCGCCGTTCAAACCGGCCGAACACACTGAACGTTTCCATGTCCAGTGCGACCGGCCTCTCCAATCCAGGCTGGTCAAATTCTGAAATAGCATACATACTGGAATACTGACTCAGTACCAGGACGTTCCACTTACGGCCATTGTAAAAATCGAATTGTTCAAATGAAGGAGACAAAATCCAGAGATAGGCGGGGGAGTTATTCTTTACAAAAAGAGGTCCCCCGGACGAGACGCCCGGGAGGGAGATCAGAAAACCAAAAACCAGCAGGCTGTTAAGAGCCCATCTGGTCCAATTGTGACTGTGCTTCTTTCTCATACCTTGAATTCTGGAACTGCTCCACAAGTATGTTGAATGCGGCTTTCGCTTCATCCAGCTTACCCATTTTCTTCAGGAGCTTTCCCTTCTGAAGGAGCACATAATCCTTGATTGTGTTTTGGGAAATATCCTTGTCAGCCATCTGATCATAAACTTTCAATGCGTCTTCCAATTTGTTCTGATTCTGCAACAGTGCCGCATATTTCACACCAACCAGTGCCTTGAACGGGTAGTCTGACTCTGCGAATAGTGCCGACAGCGTTTCTATGGCTTTATCTAATTGATTCAACTTAATATAATCTGCTGCCATGTAAAAACGGGCCCGTTTTGCCACCGAACGGGTCGGCTTTTCATCAATGACGTGCTCAAATTCTTTCAAAGCCGCTTCCTGCTGGGCTCTGGGAGTCTCATATTTCGGAGTTTCCCCTTTTGCAGGCTGATAGTAGTAGATTTCAAGTGCTTTGGACATCATCTTTTCCGAACTGTCTTGACGGTTATGGGTATAGCTCGTAGCAATTACATAAATGCCAACGACCACAAAGAGTAAGACTACACCGGAAACGGCTATAGTCTTATGTGGTTTTATCCCGTTAATCACCTTGTCAATCGTGGATGCAAACTCGTCCTCTCTCATCATCTTTTTCATTTTTCTGTGGGAATACTTTTTCTGCGCCACAAAGGCCTCCTGTCAGCTTTTCAAAATCAAGAAACATCCTCTCAAACCCCGTCCCCTTCGTCAAGTACAAACCTCTCCGATAACAGAAGCCGGTGCAGGTGCCCAGGATAGGAGGGAGAAAAATCAGGGAATTGATGATTCAGCTGGCTTTTATCGATCCATTCACTGTCCCGTCAACATTCGGTCCCTAAAACCGGATTCCGACTTTCAATGCATATTGCAGCACTTCCCCTTTACTCACTTCTCCATTCACAACCAGGAATGGAAACGGAGAAAATTGGAGTCCTCCGCTCACTTGTGTCACTGACTCTGTGACTCCGGAAAGACCGGTACCTGCAACAGAAGGGGAAGCATGCATCTGAACAAGTGAAACACCTGCGTAGGGAGTGAACATCAGGAACCCCTTGCTTACCATTAGACCCAGAGATTTTGTATTCATATTCAGATGATCTACGCCGGTAAGCTTTGAATATGATGCTCGGGCGACAACAGCAGGCATGACTGTAGATCCTTTAACCAGGCTATATTTTGCCTCGACTCCCCAGCTGGAAACGTTCGAATCCCGGGCTTTGCTCCACATCATTCCGACATCTACGCCAAACGGCAAACCCTTCTGTACATGAATTCTCGTAGTAGTCAGGAAATTGTTCGGGTCCCCTATTGTCATGTTCTTCCAGAAATCCGAACCGTTTGAAATATTCACAAGCAAAATGTCCGCTGAAACGTCAAATCCTGTCACACCCAGGGACTCTGCAGGGGCGCCCGGACTGAACCATAAGGCCGTACCCATTTCCTTTGTAAAGTTGCTGAATTGAACCTGGTTCATGGGACCTGCGAAGTCAATATCCTGTGCAAATGCGCCCGGTATCAGAGCCAACACCATCAAAACCCAACCAAATCGTTTCACTTCAAAACCTCCCGGATCTCTATCATGTGCGCTCATTGTACAACACCTTTCGCTCTCCCCGCAAACCGCACCGAAGGGCTGCATGTGTCCGGGAGGTGGCACAAAACACGACCGGAAAGAGCAACTGAAACAAGCGCAGAAAACAGAAAGAGTTGCTACGTCAGAAAATTGGCTGTTTCCCGTCTAGGCAGAACGTTTTTTTTCTAACTTATCTTTCCCTATTTCAGAGAAAAACAGTCCAGAAAACGTTTTCTTTTCTCTGCAGGCAGTTGGTATTCAAGGATAGTGTTTTCGGAAGGCTGGGACGAAAAATATACAAGACGCTCCACCCCCTTTTCAATCAGTTGTGTTTTCAATTCAGCATCCACACGGACTGCCCGTGTAATTGCGGTTTGAAATCTTGGCTCATTCTGAACCCAATCCTGAAGAAGGGATTCTACAATCCTAACATTCGTCAAAGCCAGGCGACGAACCGTCATTTTCAGAAACGCGCATTTACGTGCCACCTTTTCAATGAGAACAAAGGGGGTTTCCGGCAGCATTATGGCCAGGGGAATTGCCGGAAAACCGGTTCCGGAACCAACATCCACTACAGGATTTTTGCCAAACTCTTCCATGGCAAGTGGAGTCAGTGAGTCCAGCAGATGGCGTGTCAGAAGGATATGGTGATTGTGATCCGCTGTCAGATTCATCTTCCGGTTCCAACTGAGGAGAAGCTCCAGAAATTGATTCAGTCGCGTTTTCTGTCCGGATTCCGGAACGGCAATTTTGTTTTCAATTAACCAGGGATAAAAGTCCTGTAACCGGCTCATCGGCCTCTCTGAAATGCCAGATCCAGTAGAGCACTGACAAGCTCCGAAAAGCTCATACCGGTTGTCATCATCAATTTGGTATACATGGAGATGTCGGTGAATCCAGGCATCGTGTTGATTTCGTTCAGCGCCAGATAGCCGCTATTCCGGTTAAAGAGGAAATCCACCCGGGCCAGCCCAAAGCAATTGGTAACAGCAAAAGCGGTTGCCGCCAGTTTTCTTATTCCTGATAATACTTCTGCAGGCAGGTCTTCCACCGGAATCTGAAAACGGGTTCGCTTGTTCACGTATTTGTCATCATAACTGTAGAAAATATCGCCGGCAATGAGCCCTCCCGGCCCTGCCACAGTCAGCCGGCCCGGCCGTCCAAGCACCGCCACTTCAAGTTCTTCAGTGATGTCAATGCCTTCTTCCACAATCACGCAGTCGTCATATCGGAATGCGGTTTCCACCGCCTCCTCCAATTTGTCTATCGTATCCACCCTGGAAATCCCAATACTGGAACCTCCCCGGCACGGTTTCACGAACAGAGGCAATGCGAGGGTTTGACGGATTTCTTTCAGCGAAGCCGTCTTATCCACCCTTGAAAAGTAACGATAATGAGGTTGAGCAATACCCTTCACAGCAAAGACATCACGAAACAATCCCTTGTGCATGTTCAACGCGCAGGATTCTACTCCACTGCCGACGTAGGGGATGCCCATCATTTCAAACAGGCCCTGGATGGTGCCATCTTCCCCGAAGGGACCGTGGAGAACAGGGAATATGACGTCCATCTTTTTCAATTCGTCAAAGGATACCGGTAATATATCCTCCCCGGTACCGCTTTTCAGAAATTCAAAACCGCCGTCTCCCCTGAATAACTGCCCTTCCCTGTTCATGGGGAAAAGTACGGGCGCATAAACATTGCGGTCCATGTTGGAAACTATGGATTGAGCTGAGATAATGGATACATCATGCTCCGGGCTTTTGCCGCCGAATACGACGCCGACAGTCTTCACACCACATCCATTTCGTTGATTCGGTCGCGGATAATCAACATAATATTGATACTTCCAATGGAAAACTCATCCTTGTCTGTCAGTTTCATTTCATTGATTCGGATTCCGTCCACGAATGTTCCGTTGGTACTGCCCAGATCTATCAGGTATACCCCGTTGGCCCGGACGGCTACCTCTGCGTGCTGGCGGGAGCATTCCGGGTCATCCAGTACAACATCGCAATCCGAACGACCTAAAATGACCGAAGGTTGTCGGATCTCATACACCTGCCCTGCCATCCCACCGGATAAAAATGCCATGGAAATACGCTTTTCTCTGAGCAGTTGACGGGCCACTTTCTCCAGCGACTCACTGACCGCTTCTGTGCTGTGGATTGCGGTGGTGGATTCTGCTTTCCGCTTTTCAAACTCCGGATTTCTGATTTCAAATACGGTTTCGCAATGGGGACACTTGATCTTTTTCAGCTCTTCCCCATTGAATCGTTCTTTTTCGTATTTGTATTTCTTTCTGCAGCTCGGGCATTGAATAATCATCTTACGTCATCCAGGTCCTTTGGTCCGAATGGTAAAGGGACCAGTTCTGATATGAGCACTCGTTTTGCTTCACCACTTTGATTGATCATGGTCACTGACAGTTCTGGATCAAATTCCATTAAAACCTGTCTGCAGGCGCCACAGGGAGCGGTAAAAGAATCGGTCTCAGTGTACAGGAAAAGCTCCGCCGGCTTTTCAAAACCACTGGCTACAAAAGAAAAAACTGCATTACGTTCAGCGCAGGAAGTAAGACCGTAGGAGGCATTCTCCACGTTCACTCCCCGCGCCAGCTCCCCATTCCTGTCCCGTATCAGCACAGCCACCGGGAAATGGGAATACGGGGCGTAAGCCCGGGCAGCCAGTTTTTTCAATTCATCGAGCATTTCTGCGTTCATACCGATACGCTCTCCAGAAAACTTGAAATGATCTTTACAAAATCATACTTGACTCTCTCACCGGTTTCAAGTACTTCCGCATGGGACAACGGCTGGTCTGTTACTCCCGCGGCCAGGTTGGTAATGCAGGAAATGCCGCAGACCTTAAGCCCTGCATGGCGCGCCACGATGACTTCCGGCACGGTGGACATCCCAATTGCATCTGCTCCCATCGTTCGCAGCATATTAATCTCCGCAGGGGTTTCGTAGGATGGACCAGTCAACGCGGCATACACACCTTCCCTCAGATCCAACCCCGCATCCTTTCCACATGTAACAAGCTTTCGGGAAAACTCCGGATCGTAAGCATGGGTCATATCTGGGAATCTTGGGCCCAGTTCATCCCGATTCCTGCCGATCAGTGGATTGACGCCCATAAGGTTCAGATGATCGCGAATCACCATCAGGTCACCGGGATGAAATGCTCTATTTACACCGCCTGCGGCATTTGTAACCAGATACAGCCTCGCCCCGAGCAAGGCCGCGAGACGGGGAAATAATGTCACCACATCCATAGGATATCCTTCATAAAAATGAAAGCGCCCCTGGAACATCATGACATTGTTGCTTCCGAATTCAGCAAACACGATCTTGCCGCCGTGTCCCTCAACTGTAGGCTGAGGGAATGCCGGGATAGTACTGTAAGAAATAGATTCGTTTTCTTCACGGTCCGCCAGTGAGCCCAGACCTGAGCCCAGAACCACCGCGATATCAGGAGATCTGAAGCAGGGTTCAGCATTCAGTTTTTCCATGATTCGCTTGTCATCAATCATCTTTCCTCCTCGATCCCATGTGTATGCGCTAAATCAACAGGCCAGCTACACAAGCCGTCATCCATGAGGCCAGCGCTCCTCCTATCATGGCTTTCAGCCCCAGTTTCGCCAGGTCCTTTTTCCGGTTGGGTGCGATTGCGCCGATTCCACCAACCTGAATTGCAATGGAAGAAAAGTTGGCAAATCCGCAAAGGGCATAAGTTGCCAGAATCGTGGAACGCTGGGACAAGACGCCGGCACCGGTCATCTTGGCCAGCTCCGTATAGGCCACAAATTCATTAACCGAAATTTTGGTCCCAAGTAGATAGCCAAAAGAAACACAATCCTTCAAAGGGACACCCATCACTACCGCAAAAGGATAGAAAAGTGTGCCCAGAACCCTCTTCAGGTCAGTATGGAAAATACCGAGAAAGGCATCAAACATGTGAATCAGAGCGATAAACGCGATGAGCATGGCGGCAACGTTTAAAGCAAGTTTCAGTCCCACCGTGGCCCCCTCTGCTGCCGCGTCGATGAGATTGGTCGTGGTAACTTTGATTTCCGCCTTATGTTCATCCAGGGTCAACGGCTTTCCCGTTTCCGGATAGATAATTTTGGCGATAAGAACGGCGGCGGGTGCGGACATGATGCTGGCAGCCACGAGGTGCCCGGCGTTTAGGCCAAGACCCACATAGGCGACCAGAACTGATCCGGCAATGGTCGCCATGCCTCCCGTCATCAGCGTCATCAATTCAGACATTGTCATATTCGACACATAGGGTTCAATAACCAGCGGTGCCTCTGTCTGACCTACAAAAGTATTGGCAGCCACCGCCATGGACTCCGCTCCAGAGATTTTCATTGTTTTCTGCATGACAAATGCCATGCCCTTGATAACCTTTTGCATGATACCGAGATGGTAAAGCACCGCCATCAGGGAAGAGAAAAAGATGATCGTGGGCAGCACCTGAAAGGCAAAGATAAAACCCGGCCTCAATGTGCTGTCCGGACTGGCCAGATTCCCAAATACAAATTCTGAGCCGGCCTGGGAGAAAGCCAGCAGTTTTGCGGCATATATCTCTATGGCGTGAAAGGCAGATCGTCCCGGTCCCGTCTTCAGGATGAGCAGGGCGAAGAAAAACTGAAGGAACAATCCCGCAATGACCACCCTGAATGGAATCTTTTTTCTATTTTCGGAAACCGCAAAGGCAACCAGCATCATGAATACAAGCCCGATCAACGACACCAACCGATACATATCTGCCCCTTCCTCTCTTCTTCAATTATCTGTTCTACAAAGAGTTGAACAACAACCGTGGCGCAAATTATAAACAATTCCACTTTTTATTGCAATAGCAGTACTCCGTTGCTATAATGATCTGTCAATTTACCGGATACTGGTGTGAATTGGCAAGGATTATTAGGTAGGGGGTTTTGTTATGGTTAACAATAACGAAAACGAAGTGAACGAGACAGAAAAGGAAATCCAGCAGGAAAAACACGTAAAGGTCGAAAAAGCTGAAACGGGCGATCCCAAGGAATCCTTTGAGGCACTACTTGCCCAGTCCGAAGCTGATTTTGAATCAGTGGAACAGGGCAAGCTTGTAAAGGGCATGGTTATCAGCGTCAGCAATGGTGACATATTCGTCGATATCGGCCAGAAAGTGGAAGGCACTGTTCCGGTTTCCGATTTTGAGGAGCTGGGTGAGAAAATACCCAGGTCCGGTGATGAAATAGACATTGTCGTTGAAAGGACTCTTTCCGGCGGAGATATCATCAAGCTATCCCGCAAACGGGCAAAACAACGGGTGCGTCTGGATCAGCTGAAAGAAGCTGCACAAGAAAACAGCGTAATCAAAGGTACCATCGTAGAACGTATAAAAGGTGGATTTCGTGTGGATCTCGGCGGTGGTACGGCTTTCCTTCCACAATCCCATGTGGACTTTAAGTCGCAGAAAAAAGCCGAGCATTACATCGGTCAGGAACATGACTTCACTATTTTGAAAGCATCCAGCAAGAACTATGTCGTTTCCCGGAAAGAGCTCCTGGAAAAAGAATATAACGAAAAGAAAGCCCAGCTCCTGGCCACCATTAAAGAGGGCGACCTGGTTTCCGGCATCATCAAAAATATTACCGATTACGGTGTTTTTGTGGATCTCGGCGGCATCGACGGTCTGCTTCATATCAGCGATATTTCCTGGGGCAAGGTAAGCCATCCTTCCGATTTTTTCAAGGTAGGCGAAGAGATTGAAGTAATCATTCTGTCCATTGATAATGAGTCAGAGAAAATATCTCTCGGTTATAAGCAGAAGACTGCGGATCCCTGGACCACGGTCGAAGAGAAATACCCTGTGGATACACGGGTCAATGCCAAGGTAGTCAACCTGAAAAATTATGGCGCATTCGTGGAAGTAGAGCCTGGAATTGAAGGCCTTGTCCACGTAAATGACATGTCCTGGACCCAGAAAATTTCCAAGGCCCAACAGTTCCTGAAAATGGGAGATGATGTAGAAGCCGTGGTATTGGAAGTCAATTCAGAGAACCGCAAGCTGGGACTCGGGTTGAAACAGGCCAAAGAAAATCCATGGGACATTATTCAGGAAAAGTTCAAGCCTGGTGATCTTGTAGAAGGCGAAGTAAAGAATGTGACTGAATTTGGTGCGTTTATGGAAATTTACGACGGAGTGGACGGCTTGATTCATGTTACAGACATGTCATGGACCAAGAAATCGAAGAATCCGGCAGAATTTGTCCAGCCTGGAGATAAGATCAAAGTGCAGGTGCTTTCCATTGACCCGGAGAAGCAGCGTGTTTCGCTGGGCATGAAGCAACTCACCAAAGACCCGTGGAAAGATTTCTTTTCTCAACACAACATTGGAGACACAGTCACTGGGAAAATCGTTCGAATGGAAGATTACGGCGCGTTCGTAGAGCTTCAGGAAGATATCGAAGGGCTGGTTCATGTTTCCGAAATTGCCAAAGACAGGATTGACAAACCTGCCGATGTTCTTGAAGTCGGTCAGGAAGTTGAAATGAAGATTGTAAAGATTGATTCTGTTGACAAGAAAATCGGTCTTTCAATGCGTCAGCTTATTCTGGCTAAAGAAAAGGCAGCCATGCCGGAACAGAAGCCACAGCCTTCTCCAGCAAAGAAGTTCGAACAGAAAGCTCAGCAGCCTGAAAAGAAACCGAAAACCCGCTCAGCAAAACCAAGAAGAGAACAGAAGGAAAGCTCGACTGTCTCTTCCACTTCCGGCTCCGGTGCCGCGACTCTCGGCGACTTTATGAAGGACATCGATCTCTGATTGATTTTCAACATTGCATATTGAAAGGGCACCCGAACGGGTGCCTTTTTTTTTATTCACTGTATCAGGAGTCTTCCGGTTCGCCCTTGTCCACCAGCTGATTTAGATTGACAATCTGCACACCATCCATGTACCGTACCCGTTCATATCTGGTTACTCGCTTCAGTTTTCCCACCATTTCAATCAGTTCTTCGAGCGATGACCGAATCCCGTTGAGATAGGGCTCAATAATGCTGCATATTTCATTACCGCACATCTTTTGCTCCAGGACGGTCATGTGGGTCCTGAGCGCCGTCAGAGGCTGATTGATATTGTGGGAAATCGCACCCACCATCTCCTGAACCACTTTAAGCTGATCCAGTTGCGATGCTCCTCCATATACATAGCCAGCTTCAAAGCCGAATTAATCCGTGCCAGAAGCTCAACTGAGTCCAGGGGTTTTCTTACATAATCGGATGCTCCCGCTTCCAGCGTGGTGGCCAGCATCTCCGAATCATCCCTTGCTGTGACCATAATCACCGGTATCTGCACGGTCTCCCGGCCGCCCTTTAATTCCCTCAAGACGGACAATCCATCCCTGTCCGGCATCACAATGTCCAGCAGAATAAGATCCGGGTGAATTTCCCTCGCTGTCTCAACTGCGCGAACTCCAGAATCAAGGGATTCACTCTCAAATCCTCCACGTTTCAGAATCTGCGCCATCAAGAAACGATTGGCTGCGTCATCGTCCACAATGAGAATCTTCTTCATTTAATTTCACTCCCTCGGGGGCAAATTATAAACTTGTTCAGCTTTCCAGATAACGTCAACGCATCAATGTCTTTGCCCTTCATTGACTCAAATCCTCCGGCCGGACTATGTATTCAGTTCGGCAATAATCACAGTTTACATGGAAAAGGCCACCTGGCTGGCGGGCATCTCCAAGATCATCGGCCGAAAGAGTCTTCAGCACCCGTACTACCTTATCTCTGGAACAGGAGCACTGGAGCTCAAGCGAACGCTCAAATACACATATCGGTTTGTATCGGGCAAACAGCATCCGGACTGCCTGATCGCCGCCATCCACTTCCTGAACGATTTCACTGAAGGCCGGAAAACTCGCAATTTCCTTTTCCATTAAAACCAGATCATCCTCTGAAGCACCAGGCAATGCCTGAATCAGCATACCGGCAGACGCCTGCGTGGTTCCATCTGAACCCAGGAAATTGCTTATCATAACAGCGGAATGAACCTGCTCTGAATCCATCAGATAGCGGGAAAATCCGATTGCCAGTCTGTCTCCCTCCACCTGAACAGTACCGGTAAATGGAGTCCTGCCCCCCTCCATAATCTTACTGACCGTCAACGTCCCCTGCCCGATCAACTGTCCAATGGACATTACGTAACTGGAGCCAACTTCGTCCACGCCGGCCTGCGGCTGCAGAGCAAAGGCCTTCAGTTGACCAGTGGCATTGCTTTCTACCCGGGCCCCACCCAATGGACCGGAACAATTCAAATATACGCCCAGGACATCCTTGCCCTTGAGAGTACTCGACAAAAGCACCGCTCCGGTTATGATCCGGGACATGGCATTCATCACGGGATAACTGAAATGATGAATTTCTCGAAGATAATTTGACAGTCCTTTCGTCTCGGCCATCACAATTCGAAAAAATCCATCTTCGGTCATAAAACCCGTTAATCGACCCATATTCTCTCCCAATCCGGTTCAGCTGAAAAATATTATGCCAGATTCTCCTCTCCATTTCCAGCATGGGGGCAAAGTGGAGATAAGTTTGAGTTGAAGTTTAAGTTGGGAAAGAAAGCAGATGGTCAACTCCCTGCCTTTACTTAAGCTCAAACTCAAACTAGCCCCAACTTTTCCTTTGATAGTTTGCTGTTGCAAAGATTTGACGATCTGATAGAATGTGTCCTGCATCCCGGGCTGGCGTAGCTCAACTGGTAGAGCAGCTGATTTGTAATCAGCAGGTTAGGGGTTCAAGTCCCTCCGCCAGCTCCATTTTTTTGCCCATATCTCACTTTACTTCACTCTTTGGATGCCCTACCGATACAGTTCGCACCACTCTTTACTTCAGACGTGTCCCCGTAATTCTTGCTGTGAGTAAATGTTCGCTACAGAATCCGCATTGCCTTATCCACAACCAGCAATATCATGACCAGAACAATGGATGCATTCAGCAGAGGAAAGAGAATCCTCGTATTGTGGCGCCACAGAACAATGAGAACAAGGACCGCCGCTGGCAACCCTGAAAAAATGTGTCGGGTAATGGCTTGGAGGGGCAGAAAGAGCGGGATAAGCAGAATGCTGACCAGGTATGCCGCAATCCAGAGGAAAATGAGAAACCGATACCGGGTCTCCGGCAAGGTCTGAAACACCTGGGGGAATCCGGCTTTCCGGTAGTCGCCTCTGTATCGGTTCACCAGGAGCCAGAAATGGGGTGTCTGCCACAGGTAAAAAACCACTGCGAGAATGAGAATTTCCCGGTCCCACACTGACCCCCCGGCAGCTACCCAGCCGAACAATAGCGGGAAAGTTCCCATGACTGCTCCAATCAACAGGGCAAAGGGGGTAGCTCTCTTCATCGGCGTGTAAATGCCGTTGTACAAAAGGATCGCAGCCGCCATGAGCAAGTACAGTATTGGTTGAGAAGGGATGGAAAGAAACAGTGCAGCTCCGATAAAAAAAGCAAACGCCAAAAAAGCTCCCGCACGGCGGGAGAGAATCCCCGCAGCGACCGGGCGGTTTTGGGTCCGGCTCATAAGCTTGTCCCTGTCTGCTTCCTGAACCTGGTTCAACGCCGAACACCCAGAAGCAAGCAACAGGCATCCGATGGTCACGGCAACAGCTGCCATAGTCCAATGGCCGGCTTTCAGAAAATACCCGGCCAAAACTGCCGCAGCCACAAGTCCGTTGATTCCCATTCTGGTGAGACGCAGCAGCGATTGAACGGGATGAGTCTGTTCCACAGCCATAGTTCCCATGAGGGTCTCCAAAAACAGGGGCTGCCGAAGCAGCCCCGATTGACTATTTCTGTTTTTGCAGCCAGTCAATGATGGCCTGTACCTCTTTTTCGCTCAAGGAATCAAAGGTTGGCATTATTGGGTCAAATCCCTTGACGATATCTTTCCCGGGATTCAGAATAGCAGTCCTCAGGTACGCATCATCCACCGTAATTGTAACTTCTTTACCATCTCTTAGAACAACTGTTTTCCGTCCGAATATGCCTTTGAATGAGGGCCCCGCGACAACCGACCCGTCGGTTGAATGACAGGACAAACATCCCTGCTCTTCAACGAGGTCGTCCGTATCAATGCCTTTTGTTTCGGACACTGCTTTTCCTTCCCCTTTCAGCAGGAATTTTACCAGCGCGTTCAGTTCTTCCTTGCTCATTTCGCCTTTGAATGGCGGCATCATCGGTTGGAAGCCTTTAACGATTTCAGCCTCCGGGTCCATGATGGAGCGCTTCAGGTAATCAGCATCAACGGTAATGCTCTTTTCTTTCCCGTTCACCATTACAATCTGAGTAGTCCCGGCGATGTTGTTGAGCGCCGGAGCGATATCAGAGGTGCCGTCCATTGTGTGGCAGTCGGAACAGCTGTATTTTTCATATACTTTCTTCCCTGTGACCCCGCTCGCGACTCCGCTTTCTTTCTGAATCCATGCCTCGTAGTCAGCATCTTCCATTACATGGACCTTTGAGAGCATGTAGGCATGTCGGGCACCACAGTATTCAGCACACAAGATATCGTAGTCACCGGTTTTGTCAGCGTTGAACCACGCATAGGTTTTCATCCCCGGCACACAGTCCATCTTTATGCGAAACGCCGGCACATAAAAGCTGTGGATCACATCCAGCGAAGTAAGATTCAACTTCACTGGCTTGTTTTCCGGGACATAGAGCTGGTTGGATACGATCCCGTTGGGATATTCGAATACCCAGGACCACATCCGGGCCTTGACAGTAACTTCCATGGCATTTTTCGGGACGGTTCGAAGTGCCCTGAAACTGGACCAGCCAAAGTAAAACATAAGCAATACAATTAACGTTGGAATTACGGTCCATACGACTTCCAGCCAACCGCTACCCGTGATATCAGCCGCCTCAGGGTGACGCTTCCGACTGTAACGAAAAATGAAATAAATCATGAGCGCTGTGATAACCAGCAGCATGAAAACAGAAAACCCCAGAATCAAAACGAATGCCCGGTCCACCTGGCCTACAGCGTCAATTGATGTTTGTCCATACATGATTCACCTCACCGGTAGACCACGTCAAAAAACGTGAGACCAATGAATATGGCCAGGATTACAAACGCCATCAGGACCATGGTTTTCAACCCGGCGTTCTCATATTTCAAATGCATGAAAAAAGCTACCACTACCAGCCCCTTACAGGAGGCAATGATCAGTGCGGCCGCCACATTGAGGAAGCCAAGGTGAATCGTGGATACCCAAACCGTTAATGCGGTCAAGGCAAGGAGCACTATCCATACTGTGATCAGGGCTCTGTAGCTCATAATGTGGGGGCCATGTTCATTTGCTTGTGACATCCCGACCTCCTAAACGATCAGATAGAACAACGGGAACAAGTATATCCATACCAGATCTACCAGATGCCAGTACAGTCCCGCGTTTTCCAACATTACACAATCATTTTGTGAAACCTTCCCGGTGTGCACAAAACGCCAGAGGAAACTGAGCACGACAATGCCAATCAGTACGTGAACTCCATGAAGGCCTGTCATTACATAGTAAAGCCCGTAAAATACAATCTCACCTTTGGGCAGTTTCAACAGATCGGGCGAATTGGGATAAATACCGTGATGAATATGGGCGCCCCATTCGAAGTACTTGATGGTCAAGAAACACAGAGCAAGGCAAATGGTCAGCATAATGAGTATCTTGGATAGCTTGACATTTCCTTTCTGCAGGGCGGAGATTGACAGGGCCATTGTCAGCGACGACGTAATCAACACGGCAGTATTGATCGTTCCAAAAACCGGGTTCAAATCCTGTCCGGCTTTGTGAAATGACTCAGGGTATCGGGACAGGTAAACGGCGTACAGAACGAACAAACCCCCAAAAAGCAGCACTTCCGTGAACAGAAAAAGCCACATACCAAGCTTGGCACCCTGATAGTCCTTGTGGTCATTCATCTACCACCACCCCTTTGTAATCATACGGTCCCCGCTCAAGGACCGGTTGCCCTACAAAATTCAGGGTCGGCGGAGGGGACGGTACCGTCCATTCAAGAGTTGCGGCACCCCATGGATTCCTACCGGCAGGTTTCCCCTTCTTCATTGCGGAAAAAAGATTGTAGAACATGATGATAAGGCCAACAACCAGGACCCAGGACCCCACTGTAGAAATCACCTGGGCGTTTTGATACTGGGGCAGGTAATCATAGTAACGCCGCGGCATACCCTCTAAACCCATGATCAGCATCGGGAAATATAACGCATTAAAGCCCACAAAGATGATGGCCCATGCCAGAAACGCCCTCCCCCGGTTGTACATGCGTCCGAACATTTTCGGCCACCAGTAGTGCATGGCACCAAACATCCCCATCATTGTTCCACCGAAAATCGTGTAGTGGAAATGACCCACCACGAAATAGGTATCGTGAACATGAATATCGGTGCCGGCAGAACCCAGCACGAGGCCGGTGAGTCCACCGATGGAAAACTCAAAAATAAAAGCCAACGCGAACAAAAGTGGCGCTTCCACCTGGATGGAGCCCTTATACAGCGTGGCTACCCAGTTGAAAACTTTGATGGCGGATGGAATGGCCACAATGAACGTAAGAAATGAGAAGATCATTACCGCAGTATCGCTCATGCCGCTGGTGAACATGTGGTGAGCCCAGACAAGAGATCCCGCAAATGCGATCATCAGAGACGATACCGCAATGGCTTTGTAACCGAAAATATGTTTTCGTGCAAAGGTGGGGATAATCTCAGTTACGACCCCCATGGCGGGAAGAACCATGATGTACACAGCCGGATGAGAATAGATCCAGAACAAGTGCTGGTACATAAGAGGGTCCCCGCCTTTGGCGGGATCAAAGAGTCCGACACCAATCACCCGTTCGAGAACAATCAACGCAACAGTAATGCCCAGAATCGGCGTTGCCAACACCTGGATCCACGCGGTGGCATATAGTGACCACACAAACAGAGGCAACTTGGTCCAGCTCATGCCCGGCATGCGAAGCCGGTGAATGGTTGTCAGAAAGTTGAGCCCGGTAAGGATAGATGAGAAGCCCATGATGAACACGCCTATGGCCGCCACCGTCACATTGGAGGTCGTGAACTCGCTGAATGGTACATAGAATGTCCAACCGGTGTCCGGTGGGCCCTGCCCTGTTATCATGGAAACGACGATAACCGCGATACCGATGATGTACAGCCACCATGACAAGAGGTTCAGTCGTGGAAATGCCACATCCTCTGCCCCGATCATAATTGGCAGGAAAATATTTCCGAAGGCCGCCGGGATTGACGGGATGACCACCGTAAAAATCATAATCACTCCGTGAAGAGTGAAGAATACGTTGTACGTCTCAGCCCCGACAATCGTTTCACCCGGTGCGATCAATTCCAGTCGCATCAGGAGCCCCAGTACCACTCCGATGCCGAACATGGTCAGTATGGTCCAGAAATAAAGGAGACCAATTCGTTTGTGATCCGTAGAAAAAATCCATGAAAAAATCCCGGACCCTCTGGATTTGTCCTGAAGAAAAGAAACCGGCTGGGATGCTGTGCTTGCCATAATTACTCCTTATTCAGCTTCTTTCTTCCGCCCAATACAAGCATGAGAAAGATAAGCACCGCAAAAATAAGAATGATAGAACCGGCAACCCGGGTCATCTGGAAGACATATTTTTTCCCCTTTGGGTCATAGCTGAAACAGTAAGACACGATACGCTTGACCGACAAACCGCTTCTTCCTTCAGAGGCCTCTGTGAGCGCCATTGTGACATCGAAGGGCAAAAAAGAACTTCCATAAATGTAGCGGCTGATCTTCCCATCCTGAGTGACCGCTAAAATCACTACCGGATGGATAAAGTCGTTTCCTTTCCTTTGGAAATGAAAACCGATGGAATTCATGAAGGTGTCAATTGTTGCCTTATCCGCAGTTAGAAAATGCCAGGCGTCCTCGGGAAACTTATGATTCATGGCAGCCATATAGTTAGCTTTCTTCTGTCTTGCCACCTCAGGCGTGTCGTTTTCATCAAAACTGATGGACAACACCTGATAGTCTTTTCCCGGCTTCATTTTAACGCGGGGCAGAACAGCAGCTACCGCACTCTGCAGGATCTGACACACATTGGGACAGGTATAATAAATGGGCACGATCAAAGTAGGCAGGTGGATCATGTCCTTCAGCGCCTTTTCGCTTCCATCCTCCATTCGAAATACCAGATTCATCGGTATGGTGGTGGATAACTTCTCGTCCACACCAATCAGCTTTTTCTCCTCCGCAGTAGCTTGATGATGAACATGTTTATGGCCTGTTGCGTCCATCATGTTCATATCATGGGAACCATGATCCTTCATCTTGTCCATATTGTTGCCGGTTTTGGTCGGCGCGCTCTGGTCCATTGTCATACCTTCATTGTGGCTCACTTTCTTTGGCTCAGCTTTGGAGTTATCGCTATGAACAGCATTCTGCGTCATGGCAACGCCGGCAAAAACCAGAAATACCATTGCTATGATTTGTTTCTTCATCATAAGTCATAGGGTCGCGATATATATTGCCAACGCTTTCAGCTCAACGTCGGAATATTTTGCCAGATTGCGCTTCATAATGCCCTTTTTCGTTCCACCATAACTACCATCCAGATAGCCTTTCATCTTTTTGTATAGGGTCTTTTCCTTCTGGCCCTTCAGTGGAGCGCCCACCCCGAGTGCTGATTTAGTTCCATCTGTCCCATGACAGGCCACACACTTTTTGTAGAGGTCTTTGCCATTGACGGCAAAGGCGGACATAGCGAAAATCATGAACAAAACGAAGATGAACCCTCTCAAACTTTTCATTAAAAACTCCTCTTTGTAAAATTTACTTGGCAGTCAATCCTACAATGGATAACTATTGCAGTCAAGGGTCCTCCACTGGCATTACCCCATTTTTTTGAATAGCGTCACATAACACATTGACATGAGAGCAAGAAGGAGGCTGAAATTATGGGGTAATGCCAGAAAGACCATTTCCTTGACAAAGTTTGATACAAAGCAGACAATAGGGATAAATTTTCATTTGAAGGAGTGTTCTCATGAAACGTGCGTTATTCATTTCCCTTTTATTCATGTCTGGTATTTGGGGAATTTCCCAGGAGTATTTCCTCGTTAATCACATTGCTGAAGAAGGGTGGACCACCACCATTACGGTGTACAATGACGGCATTGCGGACCAGACCGTCACGCTCCACTACTGGCATGCAACTGGAGAAGCGGAGACTACATTCAGCGATCTTGTTATTCCGGCTGACGGCGCAGCCACCTTTGACAATACCCTGTTCGGATATGACGGCGTGGCCGAAATTGAGGCACAACCGGATTCCCCAGTGCGGGTGAAACTATCCTACCAATATGGTTCATCCCACTCTCTTGCGGAATTTATGCTGCCGAAGAATAGCAGTCCCGGGGGCACATTTAAAAGAACCTGGGTTATCCCCAATCCGTATCTTTCCCATATGGACTGGCTGGGTTTTGCTATCGCCAATTTCAATACCGGCAATGCCCATGTTGTCCTTACCGCCTACAAAGATGGTACTGAGGTGGACAACGTGGGCATTGATGTACTGCCAAACGGCAAGTATGTGGATGTCAGCTCCGGTTTCTTTTCGGGACTCAACTACGCGGACATTGACATGGTCACGATAGATTCAGATATCACCATTCCGGATCCCGTCGCCATCATCGGGAATACTGAACAGGACCGGCACCTGTTCTTCCTCGGGGCTGGTTTCCAAAGGCTTTGGGCCTTCACCAGGTCTTACACAGTCCCCCACGTGGCCGAATCCAACTGGCACACTACGATCACGGCTATCAACGCCTCGGACGCGGCAGAAACGGTTACGTTGAACAGCTGGCACAGTAACGGGTCAGCTGACCAGGTAGACGTGTTGTTCCCAGTTCCCGCCCACGGTTCCCTTGTCCTGTCAGCGGGAACGCACTTCGATTACGAAGGGACCGCCACCGTGACAGCCAACACTACGGTACGGGTCAAACTCAGCTATCAATACCAGGATTCTCTGTCCATCAGTGATTTTGTTCTGGACCAGACAATCGGCACAGAATGGATTCTCCCCAACTCTGTCCACAACTGGTTCCAGTGGTTCGGGATTGCCGTGGCCAATTCCAATGATTCGGAAGTTGCCATTGCCCTTGACGCGTACAAGGATGGTGTACTTCTTGGCAC
>PFTO01000092.1 GCA_002789615.1 Acidobacteria bacterium CG_4_9_14_3_um_filter_49_7
CAGTTAAAGCCATCGGCACATTGCAAAGGCACAAATAGTTTTCGCATCAATAATCAGGCCCTGTCTGAAAAGATTAAGAACCTCGACTCTAGTTACAATTATCGACTCAATAATCTCATCGGGCTGATTGGCTTTTTCTTTTTTTATTAAGTCTTCTGCTTTATAGATAGTGATTCTTTCCGTTGAATAACCGGGTACAGGCACAATCTCTCCCAACTTAGTGATCCGCTTAGGATAATAACCTATTTCTTCGACGGTTTCCCGCTTAGCACAGACTGAAGGCTTTTCATTCTTTTCCTTGGTTCCGGCCGGAAGCTCATAGATATATTTATCGATTACCGGCCGATATTGCTTCCGGCACTGGAAGAAAATCTGGTAAAGGGCCTCGCGCACATTACCGGTGGCGGTTTTCTGGACAACATTCCCAGGATTCTACCGGAACCGGTTTCGGTGGAGATTCAGTTGAAGGTTGTGCCGGTTTCTCCGGTCTTTGATTTTCTTGTGAATAACGGGAAAATGGATCTGGAAGAAGCCTACCGGGTATTCAATATGGGAATCGGTATGGTAGCGGTGATTGCAGCTGAAAACCGAAATGCCTTCCTTGGCGCAGTTACGGAAGAACCGGTTCTGTTGGGCCGGGTGGTATCCGGCGACCGGACGGTTCGCCTTTTGCGATGAAGGATGCGCAAGTGACTCGGAAGAAGTTGAAGGTGGCGGTGTTGCTGTCCGGTACCGGCCGGACGCTGGATAATTTTCACAGTGAAATCGGGGCGTCAAGGCTGCACGCGGAAATCGTGGCTGTTGCATCCAGTTCCAGCCGGGCGAAAGGTGTGGAGAAGGCGAAGCAATACGGGTATCCGGTGTTTGCCAGTGACGAAAAGAATCAGCGGGAGTTGTCCCGGCAAATCAATGAGTTTATCCTGCCCAGGCATCCGGATGTGATTGTGCTGGCCGGATTTCTCAAGCTGTTCTTTATGCCGGAAGGTTTTGAAGGGCAAGTGCTGAATATCCATCCAGCACTGATTCCGTCTTTCTGTGGGAAAGGGTTTTATGGCATGAAGGTTCACCGGGCCGTGGTGGACAGTGGTGTCAAAGTGACGGGTTGTACCGTTCACTTTGTCTCGCCGATTTATGATGAGGGACCGATTTTCCTCCAGGAATGTGTGCCGGTGAGGGCCGGGGACACGCCGGAGGATGTGGCAGCCCGTGTGTTTGAGCTGGAGTGCCGGTTGTATCCGAAGGCGTTGAATCTGCTGGCGGATGGCCGGGTAAAACTGAGTGACAATAAAGTGTGGATAGAAGAATGATGAGAGAGGGAGAGCATGGATTTAAAAAACCTGTCGATTGAGGAACAACTGAATTATCTGACCAAGGGTACGGTGGATTGTATCCAGCGGGAGGACCTGAAAAAGAAGCTTGAAAGCGGAAAAACCCTCCGGGTCAAGGTGGGCTTTGATCCGTCGGCTCCGGACCTTCATCTCGGGCACACTGTGGTGATTCGAAAGATGAAGCATTTTCAGGATCTGGGTCATGAGGTGGTGTTCCTTATCGGTGATTTCACCGGGATGATCGGGGATCCAACGGGAAAGAAGAAGACCCGGCCCCAGTTGACCCGGGAAGAGGTTTTGCAGAACGCGGAAACCTACAAGGAACAGGTATTCAAGATTTTGGACCCGGATAAGACGACCATTGATTTCAACAGCCGCTGGCTGGCAAAATTGGGAAGCGATGGTTTCATCCGCCTGGCCGGAAAATATACCGTGGCCCGGATTCTGGAACGGGATGATTTTACCAACCGGCTGGAGAAAGGGCTTCCCATCGGGATGCATGAACTGCTGTATCCCCTTTGCCAGGGCTACGATTCGGTGGCTTTAGAGTGTGACGTTGAGCTGGGCGGAACCGACCAGACTTTCAATCTCCTTGTAGGCCGGGATCTGATGCGGGAGCACGACCTGGAACCACAGGTGGTCATGACCTTACCCCTTCTGGAAGGTACCGACGGTGTGGAAAAGATGAGCAAATCTCTGGGAAATTATATTGGAGTAACCGAGCCGGCACGTGAAATTTACGGGAAAATCATGTCTATTTCGGATGAGTTGATGTTCCGCTACTTTGAACTGGTAACCGACATGCAGGTAAAGGAAATCAGACAGATTGAAAGTGATATGAAAGCAGGGAAACGCCACCCAAAGGAGGTGAAGTCCATGCTCGCCAGGATGATTATCCGGGATTTCTACGATGAAGAGGCGGCAGATGACTCGGAAGCCCATTTTGAACAGATCTTCGCGAAGAGAGGCATTCCGGATGACATGCCGGAAATTATTCTGGACGGGAAAGAAGTATTACTGGCAAAACTGATAGCAGATAACGGGCTGGCGGAATCCGGCGGAGAAGCAAGACGGTTGATCAGCCAGGGGGCGGTAACCATTGACGGTGAGAAGGTCAGTGACCCGACATCCCACCTTGAGCTGGATAAGCCCGAAGCGATACTGAAGGTGGGAAAACGCCGGTTTGCCCGCCTGATTATTCGATAGGAGATGTGAAGTGTGGCAACGCCTGTTGAATTGGCTCGGCGCAGGCCGGGAAGAGGATGAAATTGTAGACTATTTTGTCAAAAAGTCTACACAGGCGCTGCTTCAGGAACGATACGGAACCGCTGTCCGGTATATAGATCGGGCCCTGGAATTCAGTCCCAAATCCAGCCGGTTGCATGTGGCGAGGGGTATCATCTATCTGGAAGGTATCCATAATCTGGCGGAAGCTTTGGATTGTTTCAAGCGGGCCGCTCAGTTGCCGGCAAATGGAGACAGGGAAAATGAAATGGCTCGGGAGCGGGCACGAGAACTAATTCGAGAGGTCATGCAGAGCGCAAAAGGGGAGGATGAAGATGACAACAAGGGAACCTGAATTTATCTTTCAGCTGAAGGCAGAAGACATTCTCCAGGAGATGAAGTACAAAACAGCAGGGGCGGCTCCTGATCGAATTGTCTCTCTCGCCGAAGAGGCCGTGAAGGAAATTGAACAGACTGTTGAACCGTCTTTTGGTCTGAACCTTGAAGTGGACCTGGAGGATTTTGAGTTTACGGAGTACAGTGCGGGATTTCCCGTTGGCCGACTTTCTCTGGGCTGTGTCACGCTGGGGGCCGATCTGGATACTGCCATGAAGTTTCATCGGGAAAAAGGAGAGGATACATACGAATTTATGATGCAGCTGGGCAGCAACCTGATAGTGGAAGCCCTGGCCGACCACGTGAACTACCTGATTTGTCACAGCCGTGATCGGGAACATATGCTGACGCCGGCTTTTCGCAAGAGTCCCGGGGTGGGAAGGGTACCACTCCATGAGAATCGCCCCATAGCAGACTACCTTCACGTAGACCGGATTCAAATTGAAGTAACAGATTTATTTCAACTTCTTCCCAAAAAATCCATTCTCTTTTTTGTAGAATGGGCGCCACGGAAAGTTCATCACAATGACCTGCAGAAGCGCTGTCACCATTGCGGCAAAAATCCATGTGAGTTTCGCATATGAGTGAAACGCCGGATGTGCTGGCATTGACATCAATTTTTTCTGACCCGGACTTACAGAGGGCGCATGATAATGAGGTGAAGGCCTGGCTTGGTCTGGAAGCATGGACGGTGCTGGATTTCTTCAGCTTACCGGATGCACCCGTTGAAGGCCAGCCGGAAGAAAAAATGAAATGGCTTGTGAACAAAATTCGCCAATTGAAACCGGAAATTCGGGATTGCAGCAACGATCATTACTGGCGAGACGTGCTGGAAGAGTCCACCGGATTACCGGTTACTCACCTTCCTTTTCCGGTGAAATAGCGTTCTGGCCATTTGCAGACCGGATTGTTTCTGAAATTATTTCTTCAATGTGTTGAATGTGCGTTCCCTCCCAATATAGCTTTCCGCAACGCTCACACTGGAAAAAATCTTCCTGCGTTTGAAATACATAAGGTGGGACCTGCTTTTCAATACCTGATTTTGATATTGAAACAAGGATGCCATTGCAGATTGAGCACCTTCCGGATAAATGAATCTCATTTAACTGAAATTTTGTCGCCACTTCTTTCAACTGCTCCGGCAGCAAAATGTTCTGGACAAAATAAGCAACATTTCCCATCCTTTCCACGAGGATGCGGTCACGGGTTAGAAGAATTCGCCTTTCTTTGAGAGCCAGATCCATCAGGAAATCATCCTCGGCAGTGTTGGAATAGAAGGTGTCAAACCCCATGAGACGCAGCCATTTGGCCAGTTTTCCCAGCATGATATCCACTGCAAATGAAGGTGCTTTTTCCATATGATGATTGTACCGCAAGTAAGGGCAGGAGAGGAGTCCTTACCGCAGTCTGGAAACCTCGGAAACAGTGATGGTTCGATTCTCATTGTTCATTCGGACAATCATGGCGAGGTTCTGATCATAGCCTTCGAACAATGCAGTAACGGGAGAACCATTTTCAAGAAACCGGATATGATCACCAGCCCCGAACCAGCTGAGTTCTCGAAGTCTCTTCCCAAGACTGGCGAAATCCCTGTCTGAAAAAGCGGCCAGTATTGCTTCTACGAGTGTCTGTTCCACCTCTTCATGGTTGATCGTGGCAAGTTCGGACAGGGATGTGGAACTTTCCAGCGGGGCAATGGCAATATTCAGACCGATTCCCGCTACCACACGTGCCTTTTCTGACGTTATTTTTGACTCGGTAAGGATGCCGGCTACTTTCTTGTCATTAAGATAGAGGTCATTGGGCCACTTTACACGGAGTTTTTCCCCTTTCAAAAGTGGAGCCAGACCGGATGCCAGATGAATCGCAACGCGAACAGACAGCCCCCGGAGACAGTGGGTATCCAGTGTTTTCCCCACTGATAGATAAATGTTCCCCGGCGGGGACTCCCAGCGATGTTCTCCTCTGCCCCGTCCTTCACTCTGGGCACCGGCAATGACAACAACGGAGTCAAATTGGTTCAGGTAGTGAAATGCCCGGGTATTTGTGGAATCGGTTGATTCAAGACGAATGAGTTTCATTGGCGATTCCTGTGAGGCACAGTGATCTTATCGGGCACTCTGTGCACAGTGTTTTTAATGGTTTGCAGATGTTTTGCCCATGTTTGACCATCAGTCCGTTGACTTCACGGATCACGCTTTTTGGCAGAAGGGATTTCAACGCCTTTTCCGATTCTTCCGGCTTTCCGGTGCGAATCCAACCCAGCCGGTTGCTGATCCGATGTACATGCGTATCTACGCAGATTTCGAAGTGCCCGAACCCGTCTGCCAGCACCAGGTTTGCGGTCTTGATTCCCACGTTGGGTAATGCCAGGAGTTTGTTCTTGTTATCCGGAACCACATCGTGGTATTTGAAATGAATAATTTCCGCCACCTTTTTCAGGTTTTTTGCCTTGGTCTTGTAAAAGCCGGCCGGGAAAATCAGTTCTTCAATCTTTTCTTCCGGGAGGTCCATCAGTTCTTTCGGACCTGGCGCTTTGCTGAAGAGTCGTGCAGCGGCCGGGCCGGTCACTTCGTCCTTTGTTCTGAGCGAAATGATGCAGGAAACCAGCAATTCCCAGGGCTTCTTGAATTTTTCCACCGGCGTTTCGATTCCGAGGTAGCGCTTTCTCAACAGTTTAACCGTGTATTCAATCTGGCGGGCAAGAAGGCGCTGAAATATGCCTTGAATACAGAGGGAATCGGCAAAGAAGAGGTGGGTGTCGCAATCGCAGTCCCCTGCGCCGAACCCGGATATCCCGGTGATTCCCGGTGTTTCTGAAAGTAGTTTTGCCAGCTCGTGCTCCATCCGGTTGTCCGCAACAATGTAAGGAGCAATGGCAGTCACTTTTGCCTTGTCCAGAAGGTAGTCAATGTGCCAGTGGTGTTTTTTTTCTTTGGAATTGTGACGCTTCACCCTTGCGGAAAGGCTCTTCATGGCGGAGCCGCAATAAAAGTACCAGCCGGGAGAAAGCTCAAAGTTCCTGCTTTTTGTCTGAATGGTACAGGGACTATCCAATGTCGCAATGATGAGATAGATGCCGGAAGTCGCGGCCATAGTCATTTGCCCGGAATCAGGATGTGGAGCTCTGTTTTTCTCGGAACGTCTTTCTGCCAGGCTGTACCGCCGTTTCCGGAAAGCAGCAGATGAAGGCTGGATATGGCATTGTCCAGCTCTGTTTGAATCGTTCCTGCCTTCCGGTTGATTGTCAGAATGAGGTGGATCATTGTCCTCTTTCCGGAACGAACGATTGCAGATTCCCCGTGAGTTTTCATCCCAAGGGTCTGAAATGTGCCCTTCATTGCACTCTTAAATGTCTTTTCATTTACCAGAACCAGACCAGTTGCATCGGAGTCCATTTCCAGTGTGATTCCGGCGGATTTGGCTGCATCCTTCAGCATCGAAACAAGGTCAGCCGGTTTCCCTGTGAAGGTTGCAGGTGGTGTCGAAGTGAGGGATTCACTGTTGATGATCGAAATCAACCGTACCAGTACATAGCATGTAATTACAAGAATGACCAGTACGTAAATATAGTGAAAGTTGAACACTGCGTCCATGATCACGGTAATAAATGCGACAAAAAGGGCTGCGGCAAGTGCTTTCAAGTTCATACAACCATTGTAGGGCACAAAATTCTTATTTGCAAGCAGGACAGGAGGTATTCTGACTGCAGAGGGATGGAAGGTCCAACATGGCGGGCAGATGTCAATCGCTGTTCATTTGCCCCCGTCTGTCAAGTCCTGATTAAAAGTTGACACATTTATCTCCCCATAACTCACTCCCATGATGAACCTCATGGGGAGTCTTCA
>PFTO01000105.1 GCA_002789615.1 Acidobacteria bacterium CG_4_9_14_3_um_filter_49_7
ATTTAGAAACTGCTGATCTTCCGGTTTCAGTGGATGAATTGAGTCGGCATGGAGTAGCAAATAATAGGCAAACAGGTAGCGGTGCTCATTGTAAAATTGCTTTGCCCGGGCCGCCGAAACCTGATAATCTCTTTCCCGCTCTTTTTTAATCTTAGAATTCCCCGGCGCAGACTTGACCTTTACGGTGTTCTGTTTTTTGAAAGTTTTGTAGAATTGCTGCAGTCTGATCTGAGGAACCAGGAAGTAGGCGACAGTCGCAAGGACAACGAGAATTCCAACAACTATGCCAATTAGTACCATATGCTTATTGCCTTTAACCATAACAATAGGCTTCTGTTTTCTTTTATTTCTGGGTGGAGCGGAATAATTCTGAACCGGCTCCGGGGCCCGTTGTGAGCCGCCAAGGTCCTTTGCGTCGTAATCCAATTCCAGCGAAGCATTCAAATCTGGTGGTTCATCTGACATTCGCCTCCGGGCGGTGTCCAGCAGATCATTAAGCTCCACGTGTTCCGGGTGTTCGTTCAGATGCTGTTCCAGGATTCTTACCGCGTCTCCTGCCCTGTGCGAGCTGAGCAGCTCCTCAACCTTTGCGGAAATAGTGCTGATTCCGTATTGATGGGAGAGGCTTCTGATATATTCCCGGGACTCATCGAGTTTCGGGGAAGGACCGGATGTTTTTTCAAGCATATCCAGTGCGCCCAATGCCTGATCCACGTCCCCCGCCCGTCCCATTGCGATGATTCGGCTCAGTTCCTGCGGGTCAGGTTCGCTTTCTGGCAAGGCAGATATTGGTTCTGAATAAGACTCCTCTGGAAGGGAGTCTTCATCTTCCACTTCCCGGCCGGCATTGGCGATGTACTCTTTCAAGATGACATTTTCAGGATCAAAGCGAAGGCCATTTCGCCAGATTCTCAAAGCATTCTGAACATCTCCTACTTCGTACAGGGAGACCCCCCGTTGAATCAGCTCGTTCACATCCGTTTCATCCGACATCCCTGTCTCTCCATCTCCGAATCCTTCAACTGGAGATTCCGCAGTGACGGGAGCTTCAGATTCGGGGGAATGTGGGAAATCTATTTCGTCAGCGTCTTCGATCTCAATGGCAGAGTGGGTGTCATCACTGGCTATGCCTGCGGCCCAGGATGCGGAAATTACCTCAGTGATGGAATCCTCCAACTCAGGGTCAATATCTTCAGGTGTAATCTCCAGGTGAATGTCTTCCGGTTTCTGCATTTCTTCCCTGGCATTTGCCACAAGGATTTCAAAATCCGGATCGTCCATTTCCGACAAAAATTCTTCGTGCAGTTCCATTATCCTGGAGTAGCGCTTTTCGTTCAAAAGGTGCCGGAAATTTTCCAGTGCCTTCTTTCTGGAAAGCGCATACAGCTTCTGCACCTTTTCGTGCTGGATACGGTCATGAAGCGGTTCAATCAGTTGAAGTGCCTCATATATGCGTCCTTCCTTGAAATAGTCGGCAGATTGTTTGATTCGCTTAATCAGGTCGGCTTTATCCATATTGTGATTTTACCTAAATATATGGATGGAAGTCAATAACCCATTGGCTCATTCAGAATAAAGATGACAAACCTTGCTCCAGCCGGGCAATATTCGTGAATAACAAACACCCGATCCAGTCGGCTATCATCCAGACAACCATGGCATCGCATGTCTGAAACGCAAGGGGGAGTGGCACCCAGGCGTTCGGCATTCAATGGAGTGGCAACATTGCGGATCCTGGCTACGGCTTTGGACAGGTTTTTGCAGAGCTTATTTGGGGTGACAATAAAGAGAATGTTTTTCGGCCCGAAAATCGATGCGGCTGCGCGATTTCCGATTCCGTCAGCGTTCACGATGATTCCATCCTCGGTAACGGCATTGACAGCGGTAACAAACAGATCTGTGGAAAGCTGTTGACGGCGTGTGACAGATTTGTCCACTTCAGGGTCCCAGTGATCCCATACGATTTTCCCGGCTTTTCGGGAAAGATCGTGCAATTCCAGTTTACGGGTAGTGACGGATCCGCCGAAGCCAACGGAGCTGACACCGATTAGTTCCTGCTCAAAAGCCGCACAGAGTTGTTTCCGATCGTCAAACACCTTTACATTCTGAAAGCCCCGGCGATTGAAATGTGCTGCCAGGCGGCTCTGTGCGTCACTGGTCATTACTTAAGAGCCCGAGCTTCAGGTCACAGTCTTCGGGCAGCCTGTAAATTGGATAATCACCGGGTATGTTGCGCCACTCAGACGGATAAATCATGGTAGACCAGAACCCATAACGATAGATGGCATCTTTGCTTTCCGGCTCCAGCAAGGCGCTTGCAAGCTGACGGAAAATCTGAGAACGGTCCAAAGGTATGGCATACCAGTCTGGCGGTACGATTTTCTCAGTGGAGCGCCAGTTTCCTTCAATGTCATCCATCATTACATGTCCCTGGAAGGGACGGTCCCTGTATGTGATTTTTGAGAAATGGAAAATACGGCAGTTGGCTGTGAGAGAAGAAAGTATCTTGTACACATGAATGCCGTGCTCCTGCAGTTTTTTCTTCAGTCCGTTCATTCCCTTAGGGAAAACATAAAAACCATTGATTTTCTCCATTTCCCCGCTGAAATCCCCCATGAAATCAAGTTTTTTGTCTATCTGATCTGAAGTGGTGACTCTTTGCCCCTTCTCATTCCGGTATTCTCTGAATCCGTGGATGGTGATTTTTTCAGGGAAGGCATTTGCTTCCACATGGTCCCAGAATTCCACACCCGGCTTCTTTCTAAACTGGTGGACCAACTGTTTCATTTCTTCCTGATGTGAGGCTGAAAAGCGAAGCAGGCTGTCAAGAAATGCATAGCAGGCCTTGATTCTGGTGGGAAAATCCGAGTAGGCATAATTTTCATCGAGAAAAGAAAAAGAGCCCTTGGCGCCGAAATAATCCACTCCTACCATGAGCATGGAAGGGAACTGACGCCATTGCTTTGGGTTGGCCACATCATCAAAATTTCCATAGGGGATAGCTTCAATGTTGTATTCTCTCTTTGCGTAGTCATTTACCCATGGGCGAAGTGTCTGGTAGATGTAGTGGTGGATTTCCACGCTGCCATTGGGATTTCTTCCCCATATCCAGGTCAGGGGCTCCGTGTGGTGAGAGCCATTGGTGGTATGGCAATCCACATAAACCAGGGGCAACCACTGGTTGTACAGCTGGACCAGTCCCCGTGCTTCGGGGCTTTCCAGTTTGACGAAATCCCTGTTCAAATCCATGTTCAGACCGTTTGTGCGGACACCTACGCCGTTTTCAACCTGTTGGTAGGAACGATGGGTCGGATCGATTTTCTCGTTGCCATCGGGGTTGAATACCGGGACAAGGAGGATATTGAATTTCTCCAGGGCAGGGTGGTCCTTTGCCAGCATGTCCCGTGTCAGCATCTGGAGCGCTTCTTTCCCCTCAACTTCTCCCGCGTGGATGTTGGCTACCAGTAAAACGGCTGGTTTGTTGGATTGACCGGGGGAAGCCTGGGCCGGTTTTCCCAGGATTACAAGGGGAATGCTTCTCTTCTCAAAGGTCTGGCCGATGGAGCTGAGAATGACCTGTTTCGGGTAACGGGATTGAAGTTCACTGAAGAAAGAGAGCACGTCATTCAGTCTGGAAGTGCTTTTATAATCTGTCCGTTCCGGTACAGTTTGAAGGGACTCATGATTTCTTGCCAGGGCAGAAATCTGTATTAGAATCAGCGAAAGAATGAGAAGTTTCTTCATATTGCCCCCGACTTTGAATAGCGCTTTCATTTTTGCATTCATGCACAGATCCGTCAATTGAAAAGTGATTGGGAAAAGAGGTGATGGGGGATGACTTCAGAAAAGAGAGGGGAAGGGCAATTTTCCATATTTGCGACTCATGGCGATTTGGGGGCTAGTTTCAGTAGTGCCCGGTGTTGCCAGTTCTGGACCCTCTGACACCGAACTCCCAAATCCGGACGTCCGTCAATTCGCAGAGAAGTCAGAGAATCCGGGAAAGCAGAATAGAACGGGGACTGGTAACGTCTCCGTCTTTTTCCATTCTGTTTCTTTCGTTCAACATTCAACATTTGCACTCAACATCCGGCACTCCGCATCGTCTTACTCCTGCTAATTTCGGAGGGGTCGGAGTACCTGATCCAGTCTGGTGGTGGGGGCAGCGCAGGCGAAGTTGCGGCAGAGATAATAGGTCAGTTTCCCTTTCAGTGGAGTGAGACCCTTTGTGAATGGGGCAAGGGCGGCTATCCTTTCCGTATTTCCCGGGCTGACTGCCAGCACAGAAAGGGTGGGGAGGAACAAACGACGCAGTGAATTCAGGTTGTGGCGGGTATCTGTGACCGTTTTCTTCGAGACCGCCACCAACTCGGCGGGCCCGGTAAGTATGGTACAGATACCGGACAGCATATAGCAGAATCCCGTAGGATATTGCCCAATATTTTTTGAAAATGCCTGAGACGTGGTTTCAGCGAGACGGCTGAATTCGACGTTACCGGTAAGTTCCCCAAGGCGGGCGAACACATGAAATGCGACGGAGTTTCCGGAAGGGATCGCACTGTCGAACGCGTCTTTTTGTCTGAAGAGAAGTGTTTTTTTACCGGAGGTATTATAGAAACCGTCGGATTTGGGATCATGAAACCTTTTTACCATAATACGCGCCAGTTTTACCGCATTTTCCAGCCACTTGACGTCGTAATCTGCTTCGTACAGATCCAGCAATCCCTGCACCAGAGAAGCGTAGTCGTCCAGGAATCCCGGGATGGCCCGTTCATTGCCAATGTAGCGATGGTAGAGTGTTTCCTCTGTCCACATGTTATTCAAGATAAAGTCTGCCGCATTTCGGGCGGTCTTCAGGTAATCGGCATTGCCTGTTGCCATGTGTGCCCTCGAATAGGCACTGATCATCCAGCCGTTCCAGTCACAGAGAATCTTATCATCCCGAAAAGGACGGGGCCTTGCTGCCCTTGCTTTTTTGAGCTTTTCTATGGCTGAGTGAAATCGTTTTTCCAGTTCCGGGTGTTTCTCAAATTTACGTTTCAGCTGGTTTTCAGATCCCGGTGTTGTATAGAGAATATTATTTCCGGATCCTCGATTATCCGGTTCCTGAAAATTGCCGTTTTCCTTCATATTGAAATAGGAAAGGATGAGAGAGGCAGTCTCTTCTCCGACAATCTTGCGGACCTCTTTTGTTGACCAGAGATAGAAGGTGCCTTCAAGTCCTTCGCTGTCCGCATCCTCTGCAGAGTAGAATCCGCCAGCTGGAGACGTGAGCCTCTTTGAGACGTAGGAAAGAATTCCGTCCATTGTGTTTTGAAACCGCGTTTTACCGGATATCTGCCAGGCCTCCAGATAGGCAATGGCAAGGAGAGCCTGGTCATACAGCATCTTTTCAAAATGGGGAACCAGCCATTCCCTATCTGTGGAATACCGGTGAAATCCGCCATCCAGATGGTCCCGGATTCCCCCCATTTCCATCTTCTCCAGGGTTTGAAGTGCCATATCCCTGGACTGTCCACCGCCGGTGAGTTTCCAGTGCCGGAAAAGAAAGAACAACTGGTGAGGTGTGGGGAATTTGGGGTAGCTGCCGAACCCGCCATACTGGGAGTCATAGAGCTTCGCCAATTGCTGATAACAGGCTGTTACAGCGTCTTTTCCCGGGACTTTACCGCTTGTATCCGGTTGGAATGAGAGTGCGGTCTGCAGTTTTGCTGCGGTAGCGAGAATGCTGTCCCGGTTATGGGTCCACATTTCCGTGATCCTGGGCAATAGCTGCAGAAGTCCTGTTCTGCCGTAGCGGCCATTTTTGGGAATGTAGGTGCCTGCAAAAAAAGGGACTTTACCCGGTGTCATGATAATAGTCAGAGGCCAGCCGCCTGAACCGGTCATCAGTTGACAGACCCGCATGTAAACGGCGTCAATATCCGGGCGCTCTTCCCGGTCCACCTTGACGCACACAAAGTCTTTATTTAGAACCTCGGCGATCTCCGTGTCTTCAAAGCACTCCTGCTCCATGACATGGCACCAGTGACAGGTAGAGTAGCCAATAGATAAGAAAACAGGGACATCTCGTTTTTCTGCCAGGTCAAATGCGGGCTTTCCCCATGGATGCCAATTCACAGGATTGTGCGCATGTTGTTGCAGATAGGGACTTTTCTCGTGAATCAAGTGGTTGGAGTGTTTGGCTTCGGGTTTCATGGACGTCTCCTCACGAAGAGAATAGCATGAATGGAACTACACGTCCATGGAAACATTACAAAAAAAGCAAGAATAGGTTCCCCGGGTTTTGCGCCGGACGGGGAATAGAGTAATGCTTTACAAAAGGCATAATGATGACTATATTGTGATAAGTGATTCAGTTTCCCAAATGACTCCGGGAGGATGGCAAATGACTGAAAACAAGACGAATATAAAAAAGATTGCAATATTGACTGGCGGAGGGGATTGCCCCGGACTGAACGCCGTGATCAGGGGCGTTGTAAAGACTGCGATTCGAAAATATAACTGGCGGGTCTATGGGGTCCCGGACGGGTTTGAGGGTCTGGTGACCGGGAGCAACCTGGTGGAGCTGACAGAATTCGGCATCCGGGGTATTTTACCGCGGGGGGGCACCATTCTGGGTACAACCAATCGCGGAAATCCCTTTGAGTACGTGGTAGTGGAAGGTGGCAAGGAAACCATCCGGGATATGTCTGACAAGGTTGTGGAGAATCTGGGAATTCTGGAGATTGATGGGCTTGTTGTAAT
>PFTO01000122.1:0-4735 GCA_002789615.1 Acidobacteria bacterium CG_4_9_14_3_um_filter_49_7
AACCGCTGCACTTGAATCTCAATACGGTATGATAACTTACAGTTACTACAGCGTATTTCTCAGCAGTCTCGTCCTTGTGACAGCTGTGGCAGCCTTCGCACTTTCCGAGCATTATCTCATCGCAGAGGATTTTTCTCACCCTGAGTTTTATGCAATCCTTCTATCATCCATAACCGGAATGATGGTTATGCTCAACACATCGAATTTCGTGAACATCTTTATTGGCCTGGAATTGCTCTCCATTCCTCTATATACCTCAGTAGCTTACCTGCGGTATAAACCGGAATCTGTCGAGGGCGGTCTCAAGTACTTCATTCTCGGCGCTATTGCATCCGGTTTTCTGGCCTATGGAATTGCCATGATTTATGGCGCAACCGGTACCCTTGATTTCATTATTGTTGGAAAAGCTGTCAAAACCGATTCATTATTTCAGCTCGGTCTACTGTTTGTAATGATGGGGCTGGCGTTCAAGGCCGCGGCTGTTCCTTTCCACATGTGGGCACCGGATGCTTATGAAGGTGCTGCCACACCGGTGACGGGTTTCATGTCCATTGCACCGAAAGCGGTGGCAATTGGCATTTTGATCCGTATCCTTTACCTGGTTTTCCCCCAGATGGCCGGCTATTGGAGGGAGGGCATTCTTGTACTCTCCATACTGACCGTCATTGTGGGAAACCTTGCCGCCATTGTCCAGCAGTCTGTGAAGAGAATGCTTGCGTACTCCAGTATTTCCCATGCCGGCTATCTGCTGATGGGAATCGTGGCATATTCCATTGAAGGTGTGTCCGGTATCCTCTTTTACCTCGCGGGATACATGTTGATCAACACCGGGGCGTTCGGTGTTCTTTCATTGTTGAAGCGAGGAGATGTTGATTATGTCAGCTATGATGATATCCGAGGTGTTGGATACCGACATCCATGGCTCGGTATCTTCATGACCATATTCATGTTCTCCCTGGCCGGAATACCAGCGACAGTTGGTTTCATGGGGAAGTTCTACATATTTAAGGCCTTGATCCATGCTGATTATATCGGCCTTGCCCTGGTGGGCATTGGCGGATCTCTGATTTCTGTATATTACTACCTTCGGGTAGTTGTAAACATGTACATGAAGGAAAATCCGGATGAAAGCAGCTTTGATCTGAATTTTCTAAGCATGACGGTACTGGGAATTTGCTCTGTACTGGTAATTGCGACTGGCCTGTTTCCTGCTAAAATTGCAGACGTGGCAAACATCGCAGCGAGGTTTATGAATTGAGAGAAGATAAAGAAATGAAGAAACATTGCCCCTGTGTTTCAGAAATCGTTACCAGGCGTTTATCTCTGTACCTGCGATGCCTTTTGATGGTGAACCGGGAAGGAGATGACTATATTTCTTCCAAGGAACTGGCCGAGCGGTTCCATTTGAATGCCGACCAGATCCGAAAAGACCTGTCATACTTTGGGACCTTCGGCAAGCGAGGGGTTGGATACAACATCGAAGATACAGTTTCGCAATTGAAGGAACTATTGGGTTTGACTCAGGTGTACAATGTTGCGATTGCGGGGGCCGGGAACCTTGGAACAGCGCTTGCGGACTACCCCCGGATTAATCGTGATTCCTTCAAAATTGTGGCATTGTTTGATCGGGACAATCGAAAAGTCGGAACGAAAACCAAAACCGGTATCCCCATTTTCCACATTTCTGAACTTGAAGAAAAAATTAAGGAATTGAGCGTGCGGATGGGCATCATTTCAGTCCCGGCAGATGCGGCTCAGGGAATTGCGGACCGGTTTGTAGAATCCGGGGTGAAGGGAATTATGAACTTCGCTCCCGTCAGAATTCAGCTCCCCCCCTATATCAAGACAATCAGCGCCGACTTCAAATCTCAACTCGAGGTCCTGGCATATTACGTTTCAAAGATCAAAGTAGGAGAATGAAGCGTTACTTTGGCACTTCAGGGAAACTTTCCAAAACATTTCCCGATTACGAGGTACGGGAACCACAAAACATCATGGCCGAAGCCGTCTCCGCTGCCATTTCAAACAGTGAGAATCTGGTTGTAGAGGCTGGAACCGGGGTCGGCAAGACACTTGCGTACCTGGTACCCATCTTTGAATCCGGCAAATCCGCGGTAATTTCAACTGCAACCAAAGTCCTGCAGCATCAATTGCTGGAAAAAGACATTCCAATTGTGAAAGAAGTGACGGGATTGAATCCCGAAGTGGCGATATTGAAGGGACGTTCCAATTATCTGTGCCTGCTGAGAAAGGAACAATTTGCGCTGAATCCCCTTTTCAAGAATAAACGGGACATCCCGGTATGGGCGGAAGTTAAAGCATGGCTTTCCCACACGGAAACCGGAGATTTCAGTGAAATGGAAGAAGTTCCGGCCTATCACCCGATTCTGACCGGCATGAACGCAGATCGAAACTACTGTACCGGGTCAAAATGCCCGTTTTACAGAGAATGCTATTTCTACGATGCCCGGAAAAAGGCACAGAAGGCCCAGATTGTTCTGGTGAATCACCACCTTCTTTTCGCCGATCTGTCGGTGAAAGAAACAAAATACGGAACAATTCTGCCTCTTCACCCCGTGCTCGTAGTGGATGAGGCGCACAAGCTTGAAGATATCGCATCCAGCCAGTTTGGAGAAACATTTACAGCGAGAATGGTATCCATTCTCCTTGGACAACTGCCCTCAGAGTTGAAACTTCGTCATTCCGGAATTTTCAGAGAGTTACTGGATGATCCCATCTATTCAGGAGACAATGAATCGCAGCAACGGGGAGCATTGAGCGAAGAAATGGCGGAAAAACTTCTGTCCATGAAACCGTTACTGGAAAGCCTGCGCAAAGATCTGATCAGTCTGGAAGACGAAGCATTTGAGATGCGGGACAACCTTGTGCAACGGATCGCCTCGTTTTTCTCTTTTCTTGATTCCGTTACAAATCCTGATTTTGTAAAATACTTTGATAACAACCGTTCCGGTCGACAGTTCCTCTCAGTGCCCATTGACATTTCCCCCAAAATCGAACAGGCGCTTACGATGAACTTTGAGTCCATCATCATGACGTCCGCCACTTTATCAATCCGTTCAAAACTGGATTTTTTTCAAAGCCGCGTCGGGTTAAAAGAGACAAAAGGTGAGCTGCTGGCCTCAACATTTGATTTCAAAAAGAACGCGCTCTTGTATGTTCCTCAATCATTGCCGGAAGTAAACCAGGCAGACTTCCGGCCGAAAGCACTGGAAGAAATTATACAGGTGCTGGAAAAAACAGAGGGTAGGGCCTTCCTTCTTTGTACCAGCCACCGAAACGTGGCGTACTTTGCTTCTGAACTGAGAAAGCGGACAAAGCTAAACGTGTTAAAACAGGGAGAAAGCTCCGCGCCGGGCCTTGTCGGGCGCTTCACAATGGAAAAGAATGCTGTGTTGGTCGGTTCCTTCTCTTTCTGGGAAGGCGTGGACGTGAAGGGTGAGGCTCTGAGTTGTGTGATCATTGACCGGCTCCCTTTCCCACAACCGGATGACCCTGTGTTCAAGGCACGTTCTTCCCGAATGGAGAATGGTTTTTTCGGCTATTCGGTCCCATTGGCTGTGCTTCAATTCAAGCAGGGATTGGGACGATTGATACGGGGTAGGGAAGATCGGGGAATACTTGTTGTCCTGGACAACAGGCTGTTGACGAAGCGCTATGGAAAGAGCTTCCTGGACAGTTTTTATCCGATCCAAATTACCCGAGCCATGGACGAAGTTAAGAAATTCCTTGCCCAATCCTGAAAATTGCCTATTATAAATGTAATGGATAAACCAAATTGGTTTTACTTCATCCGTACATGGAGGTGAGGAATGGAAGTTAGTTGTCCCAATTGTTCCAAGAAATACCGTGTAGATGAAAGTTTGATCCCCGAAAAGGGTCGAAAAGTAAAATGTAGAAAATGTGAGAACGTTTTCGTAATTCAACGGGAAAAATCCGTTCCGCCCCCTGAAACTGGTTTCAATCTTGATCTTGATTTTAAAATGCCCCCCGAGGCGGCGGGAAGCGGGACGGTGAGGATTTCACAAGAGCAGATTGATGCCTCTATCCGCAAGGGAGAGGAAGCAAATCAATCTGAAAAGAAAGAGGAACAAAAAATAGAATTGGATCTGGAGTCTAAGATGCCACAACAGAATTTTGTTCAGGACGAACCCACCAAAGACCAGGACCCGAATAGCATTCGCTACATAGTGAGAGTAGAAGGAAATGAGTTTACAGGTTTGACTCTTGATGAGCTGAAGAAGTGGATTTCTGAAGATAGACTCCTGGAACCTGATGAAGTTTCCCGGGAGGGCTCAAAGGTATGGGTTCCCGCAGAAAGGGTCCCTGAACTGATGAAAGTGTTTAAGATGCACGTTTATGAGCAGCGAAAGCACTTTGACGAAGAAGATAACCCCTATCTTCGGTATAAAGAGAGAGAAGAAAACCAAGTGTCCACTGCGAAAAAGGGTGGATTCTTCAGCAACATCCTCTCAATGTTCCGGAAGGGGTAGTTTTTGAATGCAGTCAGATGAAGTTCGGATTCTCCTTGACAACCTTGAAAGGGATATCAAGCGCCTGAGGATGGAGTATAATCGCTTTCTTTCCAACGCTCCGGACGTAAATATTGAATTTGCGGAAAAGCGGGTTAAGGACATGATTAAACTCCTTCACAAAACCGTGTTTAAAAAATATGAATCTAAGTTCCGATTTGAAAATCTTATAGCGACTTTCAACG
>PFTO01000122.1:4768-6745 GCA_002789615.1 Acidobacteria bacterium CG_4_9_14_3_um_filter_49_7
TTCGGGAGAAAAATAAGGAAAAAGTAAAAGAACTGTTGTCTGGAATGGCATCGGATCGGAGTGCTCAGACACCAGCCGCCTCCACACCAGGCAGGTCATCGAAGCCGATTTCGCAGGAAAACAGGAAGGAATTGAGATTATCCAGTCCAACGAGCCAGGAGAACGATCTGGAGACCTTCTATGGACAGTACGTTGAAATGAAGACCATCCACGAAGGCATGGTTACGCTATCCTATGATGACTTTGTTCAAAGAGTTTCCGACAGGCTTGAAAAAGCGAAACAGAGCGGTCAGGGAAAAGAGCTGGAATGCAGGGTGGTCGAAGAAAATGGTGTCGTTAAAATTAAGAGCAAGGTGGTGAAGGAATGACGAACCGTTACGCAGTCATCGGTGGAGTCGCGGGAGGAATGAGTGCGGCCAGCCGGATCCGAAAAGTGGATCCTGAGTCCGAAATCGTCGTATTTGAAAAGGGCGAACATATTTCATATAGCGCGTGCAGTACGCCCTACTACATCTCCAATCCACAGACTGCATTGGAAGATCTCATTGCCCTCAGTGTGGAGGATGCAAAGGTAAAACGCCGGATAGATGTACGCACCCGGCACATGGTTACCCGGATACTTCCGGCTCAACGCAGAATTGAATTTGCAAAACTGCCGTCTGGTCTTGAGGGAAGCTACGACTACGACCGGCTGATCATTGCCACCGGGGCCTCACCGTACGTTCCCCCGATTCCCGGTTCCGATGGACCGAATGTGGTGGTCCTTCGAACCCTTGAAGATGCACACCATATCAAGAAAATGCTTGAAGATGGCAAAGTCAGGACAGCCGCCATTCTTGGTGCTGGTTATGTGGGACTTGAAATGTGCGAATCGCTTCGGAAATGCGGTATTGAAGTCACATTGATTTCAGCCCGCTCTACGCCAATGTTTGGATTGAACGAAAAAATTGTGGACACAGTTGTCGACACCTTGAAGAAAAACAGTGTAACCCTCATTGCAAATGCAAAAGTGGAAAGAATTACCGGGGCAGGTGTCCGCCTGAGTGACAGGCTTGTGGAAGCCGACCTTGTGCTGGTGGCAAAAGGAATCCGTCCCAACGGAAAATTGGCTGAAGATGCGGGGATTCAACTCGGCGCGGCGGGAGCCATTGCAGTGGACCAACGGATGGAAACCTCCGTTGCAGGTATTTTTGCTGCGGGAGATTGCGCCGAATCCCTTCATCGAATCAACAATAAAAAAATCTACGTTCCCCTTGGCACCGTTGCAAACAAACATGGACGAGTGGCAGGGCTGAATTCAGCCCGGGAATCCGCCAGATTTCCAGGTACAATCTCCAGCGCGGAATTCAAGCTTTTTGAGATGGAAGTCGCCCGAACCGGCATGACCCTGGATGAGGCACTGAAAGATGGATTTGATGCCAAAGAAGTTGTGATTACGGCAGCTTCCGCGGCCCATGGCTACCCGACAAGCTGTCCGATTCAGATAGCAATGGTAGGAGAAAAAACAAACGGTCGCCTCTTGGGAGCTCAGATGATTGGTGAGAATGGCGTCGCCCAGCGCATCAACATCGTAGCAGTGGCAATATTCAATGGAAATACCGTGGATGAATTCTCCATGTTTGATCTCGCCTATGCGCCTCCCTTTGCGCCGGTATGGGATCCAGTACTGGTTGCGGCCAATGTTCTGAAAGGAAAAATGGTCAAATTCTGAGCCAATAATTCACAGATTTTTACCTTCAGATAAAGGGCGGAAGGCCCTTATTCAAGAATGAAAAGAAAATATCCGTTTTTAGTTAAAAAACTGTTGACTTCCCTGTCAGGTTTAGTAAAATCCTTCCTTGCCTGCTGAATTTAAGTAGTAACGCGAAGTTCTTTTGAAAGTAGAGTGAAAGCTCAGTTGAGAACAGCGGGCATGGTCAATGGGGCCTATAGGTTTGGTCCCGTTTTTTTGGGTCTTTGACAACTGGATAGAGGAAA
>PFTO01000047.1 GCA_002789615.1 Acidobacteria bacterium CG_4_9_14_3_um_filter_49_7
AAACGTCCCCATTTACCTGATGCGCGCTGGAAGTTGCTATGTAATGAATGAATCTTCCCAGCTCGTTGCGGAATTATTGCGAAAGTTCTCCGGGAAATGGGTATTGGATGCGGCGTCTTCTCCCGGAGGGAAGGGGTTCATTCTCACCACATTTGAAGGGATTGAAGAGGTTGTGTTCAATGACATTTCAGCCGGCAGAATTCAACGAGTCATTGAAAACAGCCAGGATCTTTCCATTGCTATTTCTTCTCCGGTCTTGAGCGATTTTCTGAAACTTTCCTTCAGAGAATCTTCCATGAACGCTATTCTTCTGGATGCGCCCTGCACGGGTACCGGCACTATTTCCGGACACCCGGAACTTAAATGGATCAGAAAACCGGGAGAAATTCGGGAACGATCTATGTTGCAGAGTCATATGATAAGAAACGCCTTTTCTCTCTTGAAACCGGATGGCGTACTTGTTTATTCGGTTTGTTCGCTGGAGAAAGAGGAAGGAGAGGATGTCGTTTTGAACTTTGTTTCTGGAGAACGACAAGCTGAGTTAATTCATCCATTCACTTTTGCTTCAGAACAGATAGCCGAGCGATTTGAGGGGTTCATGGAGAATGAATTATTTCTTCGAATACTCCCTGACAAATACCTGGACGGCTTTTTTGCCGCCGTTATTCACAAAAAACCATGAAAAAGGACAATCTGAATATCTGCGTCAAATGTGGGACATGTCGAACAGTGTGTCCGGTTTTTCAGGTCACCGGAGATGAGGGGGGCGTTGCGCGGGGCAAGATTTCAATTCTACAGGCTTTGTATCAGGGAAATAACCGCTTTTCCGAAGGAACACTTGACGTTTTGAACAAGTGTGTGACATGCGGAAGTTGTGAATACGCATGCCCGAGGAATGTGTCGTTTCTTGAAATTATTGAAGCAGCCCGGGGCCGGGCCGTGAAGGACGGTCAAATAAGTATTGCAAAAAAGGTGGCGCTGAAACTTCTGTCAACGAACAAGGGGATATCTGGTTTAACTGCGATGGGTCGCCTTGTGCCAGGTGACAGTGGTCTGCAATTCAAACTTCCTCTGATAAGCCGTCATATTCCAAAGCCCGGAAAACCATTGGATTCATTGGTTCAAGAATATTCTCCGCCAATAGGGGGAAAACGCTTTGATGTGCTATTTTTCCCGGGCTGTTCCATGCGCTATCTGTTTACAGAAACTGCGATTAGAGTGGTAAAAGTTCTAAATTCACTCGGGGTGGGTGTTTATCTGGATTTCAGTCAGAAATGCTGTGGTTTTCCCCACCTCACCGCCGGTGACGGAGACACATTTGACAACTTATCCTCTCACAACATCAGCCGCTTTTCTGAATTTACCGGCAAGGTTGATTATCTTGTTACAGCATGCGCAACCTGTGGTTCAGCTTTGAAAAATAACTACGATCTTCCGATTACTGCGTTGGATATAAATGAGCTTCTGGTGGATGTGCTCGACATGCATCCTGAAATCTCCGGTCATGGAAAACAGCCCTCAACCCGATTTCACCATCCCTGTCACCTGCTGAAACATCAGGATGTAAATAGCCAACCGAAAAGGATTCTTGAAGAGCTATCTAACTTCAGGGAAATGGAAGGATCAGACTTCTGTTGCGGCTTTGGAGGGAGTTTTTCGATATTTGAAGGTGAACTCTCCCGTCAAATCGGGGACAAAAAAGCTCAGATGGTTGAACAATCTTTCAAGAATGACGGTATAAAGGAGAAGGTTCTGGTAACCTCGTGTCCCGGCTGTATGCTTCAATTAACAGATAGTTTAATACGAAACGGAATTCATGTTCCGGTAAAACATATCATTGATATTATTTTTGAAAATATGGAGGAAACACATGATTAAACGGCTTTTGTTACTGCTCCTTTTGCCAATCGGGACAATTCTATTCAGCCAGGGACTGACCGGTGGCCTGCCGTTCGGTGCATCTGATTTCAACCCGCAAACTGACATTACCGTGAAAGTTATTTCTGCTCCAAAGAATGCCAGAACGGGAGAGGAAATCAGCTTGAAACTGATGGTATCGGTTCCGGATCACTACCATATTACAAAAGACTTTTTTGAAGTGGGACCGATTAAGGGAAACTTCACTGTTCAGAAAGTGATTCTTCCTGAAGGGAAGAAAAACATCCTTGGAGAGATTCTTGGGGGAGATATTCCTGTTAAAGTCACGATCATTGCGAACAAAAATATGAACACAATCCCCTTCACTGTGACTTACCAGGCATGTTCTGACGGGGAAAATGCGATGTGTTTTCCCCCTGTTACAGTTGAAAAAACACTGGATATTGGCGTAAGTACAGGGAAGAAGACGCTTGAGCAGCGTCTCGCTGATGCCTTGAATTCCAGCATGCTGCTGGCACTTCTCATTATTTTTATCGGAGGCATCGGAGCAAGCCTTACACCTTGTGTATATCCAGTAATTCCACTGACAGTTGCATTTATCGGTGCAAGATCCAATGACAAGAAAATGAAGGGCTTTGTTTTGTCTATATTTCTGGTCCTGGGTATCGCAACAACGTACTCAATTCTCGGGGTTTTGTCTGCTGAAAGCCATGTAGCATTCGGGTCTATTGTTCAAAAACCTGCATTCATCATACCCATTTCACTGGTCTTCATTGCCATGGGATTGTCCATGTTCGGCTACTATGAAATACAGCTTTCATCAAAACTCAACACAAAATTGCAGGTGAAGAAAAAGGGTCTGCTTGGAGCTTTTCTTGTAGGAATGGCAACGGGTGTGCTGGCGGCTCCCTGCGTAGGCCCCATTGTTGTTGTACTCCTGACTTGGATTGCAAAGACCGGCTCCCCTTTTCTGGGTTTTCTCTACATGTTTGTATTCGCGTTGGGAATGGGTGTACTTTTTGTCCTCATCGGGACATTTACAGGACTCATGAGCGCGTTACCGAAATCGGGGAACTGGATGTTATGGGTTAAGGGAATATTTGGAATTACCTTCATTGCTGTTGCCCTGTGGTTTCTGAAACCCCTTCTTCAGGAAAAGACAGTTTATATTGCTATTCTTGCGCTCTTGCCCATCCTTTTGATGATATTCAGAAAGAAGTGGGTCAACGGAAAGACCGGACTCGCTTTTCTTATTATGTTCCTTGTTGTGTTTATTGTTGGGGCACACTATCAAAAGAACGCGATTCCGGACTACAGAACCCAGATTTCACAGGGCCTCTCCACGGCAGGTGAAAGTAACCAACTCGTAATATTAGACTTTTACGCTGACTGGTGCGCGGCCTGTAAGGAACTAGACGAAAACACCTGGTCCAACCCGGAAGTGATAAAGGCATTGAAAGGAACCGCAATCATGGTGAAACTGGACTTCACACTGACATCAAAATCAGGAACTAATTTGCAACAGAAGTATGGAGTGAGAGGGCTTCCCACCGTTATCATCACAGATAAGAATGGGAAAGAGATGAAAAGATTTTCAGGTTTCCTGAAACCGGTTCCGTTTCTGACCCTGTTTAACGAGGCGAAAAAAAATGCTGGAATTATTTGACAAAACATTTGATGACACGGTCTCAAAGACAAAGGGTCTGATATTAATTGATTGTTATTCTGAGGATTGTCCACCTTGCCAGGCATTGGAACCCATATTGGACAAGTTAAAGATGGAGTTTTCAGGCAGGGTGACATTTTTCAAGCTAAATGTTTTGAAAAATCCGGATATGATGGGCCGATTCAGTCTATTTTCTGTACCGACACTACTTTTCATTTATCAAGGGAAGCCGATCGCGGAAATTATTGGCGCGTTTCCCGAAAAGACCATTCACCTGAAGATGCAGTCTCTGCTGGAAGGGATACCTGAGTTTCAAGTAGACTAAAAAAAGGAGGCAATTTTGCCTCCTTTTCTTCAATCTATCAAAGGATGCGTACTATTCCGGAGCGTGAATAGCAGCGGTGGGACACACTTCGACGCAGGAACCACAATCTGTGCATACATCCGGATCAATTATGTACTTGTCTTCACCTTCGCTAATTGCTTCAACTGGACATTCTGCTGCACATGCGCCGCAAGAGATGCATTCATCATCAATGAAATGAGCCATAGTTACCCTCCTAAATCAATTTCTCACCTAATATATGTCACTGGAATTGCTTTGTCAAACGGTTAATTCATCTCAAGGCCGAGAACTTGACACCATGAGTTGTGCATCTATAATGGTAGAATTCTCTCAGTGTTGAAGACTCATCGGATCCGAGGTGAAAAAGGTGGTTAAGTGGACGTAAGAACAGTTTCATGGCAGTCAGGCAGAACAATGTTCCATTCCGATGCAGGGATGAGTACCTTGAAAGCCCTCGCTAAGGGACGGCACCAGGTAATGATTGTGGATGAAAAAGTTCTTCGGCTCCATGAACACCGCTTACCCCCCGTGCAGGCCATCACAATTGTCGGCAGTGAAGGGAAAAAAACATTGGAAACTGTCAATGGGATTTACAGTCAATTAACAACTATGAAAGCGGATCGGAATACCTTGATCTGGTGTGTTGGCGGTGGAATAACGACGGATGTGGCCGGATTTGCGGCATCAACCTACATGAGGGGACTTGCCTTTATACTGGTGCCAACTACTTTGCTGGGTCAGGTTGACGCTTCGATCGGGGGGAAATGTGGGGTGAATTTTCAAGGTTTCAAGAATCTGGTTGGCAACTTTGCTCACCCAACAGATGTTGTGCTGGATCATAATTTTCTTCAGACACTACCTGATGAAGAATTGCGAAACGGCATTGCCGAGATGATCAAGCACGCTTGTATAGCAGACAACAAGCTCTTTGAGAGGTTTGAGATACTTGATGACCTTTCGAATCAACTGAAATCAGGACAAAAGGAAGCACTATCCCTGATCGAACAGTCAATTTCCATTAAGATAGGTATTGTAATCCGGGATGAAAGGGAAGGGGGCAAGCGGAAACTCTTGAATTTTGGTCATACGTTCGGTCATGCGATTGAAGCCGCGATTGGAATACCTCACGGTTACGCGATATCAATCGGGATGGTGATGGCAGCACGGTTGTCTGAAGAACTCGGATTGATGAGGCGCAGCGAGACTGACCGCTTGATTCGTTTGCTTACCCGTTACGGACTTCCAGTATCACTGCCGATTGAAACCGATAAAATTTCGGATGCGTTGTGGCACGACAAGAAAAAGAACGACAACCAAATTGACATGGTTCTGTTGACCGAAATCGGGAAAGCACAAGTGGTCCCGCTTTCGATTCAACGAATCAGGGAGTTTCTCCATGATCTGCGTAAGTATCAGTAAAGTATCATACGACCTAGCGGCTGAATATGCCCGGAAATACCCGTTTGTTGAATTTCGTCTGGATACATTACCAATTTCCGTGGAAGAGGCCGGAAATTTATTTTCAATTGCTGACAGAAGTATTTCGACTTGCCGGCCAATGCCTGGACAGGAGGGGCGTCGAGAGATGTTCCTGAAGATCGGAATAGAAAGTGGAGCCGATTTTATAGATCTTGAAATAGAAACAAGCAAACAGATGTTGACAGATATAAAGGAAAGAGTCCATCGCGCAGAAACAAAACTCATCATTTCATATCATAATTTCAAAAAAACACCCCAAAAATCTGAATTAGAAACTATATACGAAAAAGCGATTCAATACGGTGCGGATATTGTGAAAATCGCCTGCGCTGTTCATCATCAGGAAGACAACCTCCGACTGCTTTCCCTTTGCGCTGAATATCAGTCTGTCCTTGCAATTGGTATGGGGCCCATGGGAACATTTACCCGTGTACTGGGCCCATTCCTTGGAAGTCCTTTCACTTTTGCACACCCGGACGATCAACCTCCTACTGCCCCTGGCCAATTGCCTTACAGTAGAATGAAAAGCCTTCAAACAGAGCTCAAGGAATTGTTCCATGGCAAAATCTGAGCGTTTCGCAGTAATCGGACATCCTGTGTCACACTCGTTGAGTCCACCGTTATATCAGTTCATGTTGACTGAATTCGGTATTGAAGGAAAGTGCTTCCGTGCGACCGGGCTCCAGCTTCCCAAGGTCTTGAAGATGTTGCATGAATTGAAAATCCAGTACTTTAATGTTACCCATCCGTACAAGGAGAAAATTCAAGAACACTTAATTTCAATCTCTCCGGAAGCACTTAAAATCGGAGCCGTAAATGCAACAGTAGAAGATACGGAAAAGGGATTGATTGGCCATAATACTGATCATACGGGTGTTCTTCTATCTCTCTTAGCGCGGTTTCAAACACTCAAAGGTACTCGGGTCCTCATTGCAGGCGCAGGTGGCGCAGCCAAAGCTGCCGCCTTTTCTCTTTGTCAGGCCGGAGCCAAAATCATTTTTACAAATCGAAATTCAGAAAAGGGTGAACAGATCGCAAAGGAATTTTTCTCCTATTTCCATCCCTTGAGTAAGCTTTCTTCACTGCTGTCCTCAATCGATATTGTCATATGGACAATTCCCGGCTACCCCCCATCTTTGGAGCTCCCTCTTCTCTCTAATCAGGTAGTTCTGGATGCAAACTACAAGGACGAACCTCCGCAAAACTACTTTGGAAAGGCGGAGCGATTGGATGGATTGAATTGGCTTATTCATCAAGGTTGGCAGTCTTTTTGCACGTTTTTGGGACGAAACTTCGAAGTTGACAGTCTGTTTTTGAATAGATCTCTTTCTTTCCTTCAGACGAGTCGTGAGCTTAAGAGCCCCCGCCGTCTCGTACTGGTAGGGTTTATGGGAGCCGGAAAGACAACTGTTGGCAGACAACTGAGTGCCCGAATGGGATGGGATTTTCTCGACACCGATGTTATGTGTGAAGTCGCTGCGGGAAAAAATATTTCCGAAATATTTCAGGACCACGGAGAAGAAAGTTTCCGACGCCTCGAGAAAGAACAAATTGAAAAATCGCTTCATAGTAAGGACACAATTATCGCCCTTGGGGGAGGAGCGTTGATGACACCTGGGATATCACAGATGTTAAAAGGTAATGCATTCACGATCTGGCTCTATCAACCACAAGAAATAATTGAAAAAAGATGTACTTTATCATCCCAAAGACCTCTATTTGACCTGGCTTCGTTTACAAGACAGATGGTTGAGAGAGAGCCTTCCTATTTGCATGCATCTGATTTAATTATAGATTCTGAAGGTGGTTCAGTAGAGGAAATCGCTGATTTTCTGATTCCGGAATTTCCTTTTTTGGAGTAAAACTTCACACTCCTGGACCAAAACAAGAGTATATTAGAAAAACACATGTTTATTCTTGCATTTTACAACTCAATCTGTAATACTTGCAATATGAGAAAAGGATATTGTGACACAGCATTGACAGACAAGATTAAGGAGCTAAGGAAGTCCAAGGGATTGACACAAAGGGAATTCGCGGACATCCTGGGTATTAACATCAACACGATAGCGCAGGCGGAAAGCTACCGTCAAAACTACACGCTTCGTCTATTAAGGAGACTAAGCGAAACTTTCCAGATTCCCATGCGCTGGTTCTTTGATGAGCCGGGAGACCTTGATGACACCGGGATTTATAAAATCCTGGATCGGATTGATACCCCGAAAAAGATGAAAATCAAACAGGTGGTCGCGCAACTTGACCTGGCAGAGAAGGATGACATTGAATTGGTGATCCAGTTACTGGATAAACTCACTGTAAGAATTAAGAGAAAGAAAGCCGAATTGCCTGATGATTGATATCTCTTGTCTTCTCTCTCCCGGCGATATTCCGCTCCAGTTAACTGTCGTAACACGGGCCCAAAAAGGGTAAACCTCCGTTTTCTCTTACCCTTTTTCAACACTTTCGTGTATATTGGTGTAAAAGACATATGCAAGGAGTATGGTGATGGACCAAGCAAATCGCGGTTATTTTGAAAATTATGAAATGCATCAGTTCTTTTATGATGTTTATTCCAATGCCAGAACGGGTGTACTGAAAGTTTATTTCCCTGATTCCGTGGTCAAGACCGTCTATTTCTCCGAAGGCAATATTGTCTATGCCTCTTCCAATGGTGAAAAAGACAAACTCATCACAATTCTCATCAAGTACAAGAAATTGACGCAAGAGCAGTTGGATGCGGCACTTCGCCAGATGGACAAGAATATTTCTCTGGGCCGTAATCTTGTTAATATGGGATTTATCACACACAAAGAATTAATCTGGGCTGTCAAAGTTCAGGTAATAAGTATTATCCACTCAATCGTCGTGCTGAAGCAGGGTGATTATCACTTCAGTGAAGGGCCTCTACCTGACGGTGTGATAAATCTGCCCTTAAATACTATGAAGGTCATTTTTGACTCCATAATTATGTTTCAGGACAGGGAGTGGATTGCAGAAAAGATCCAGCAACCGGATACCATTTACAAAAAGACACTTCTTTATGAAGAAGGAAAGAATCGACTGATCACAAATCCGGATCTTCTGGAAGTTGCTGAGGCAATTGATGGGAAACGAACTCTTGCTGATCTGACCGGAATGACCACTCTGGAAGATTTCAAGGTCTTTAAGCTTTTATATTCTTTGAAGTTTCTTACTTTGATTGAAGAAAGAATGCCTGAGGCAACTGTGCCATCAAGCGAAGATATCTTTGAAATTCAGGATGAACCTGAAGAGGACCTTGAACTGGCAGAAGAAGCTTTCGTCCATCTCGGTGAATCTGCGGAAAAACCCGAACAGAAGGAAGAACCCACAGAAAGACTTGAAAAGGACCAGTTGCCTTTTCCTGCTCCAGTAATCGACCAGGAAGAACCCACAGAAAAAATTGATATTTCGATTTCCGATCAGTTTGAACCGGAAGTTGAATTTTCAGAACCCGAAGTAGTATCAGATTCTGAAGAAAGTGACAAAGATGTATTTGTTGAATTCAAGCTAAAGGAAGACGAACTCTCCTATGAAGAAGAATCAGTTGAAGATGAACTTCAATCTGGAAATCATCTTGAGTTTGAATCAGAAGCTGATGAACTCGTGGACCAACCGGATACAACCTCACTTGAGGGCGATGAGAGAGGCTTTGCGCTTACGGAGCAGGATATAGACTCCGTTATCATGGACAATGACGAGCAGTTTCCCGAAATGGGGAAAGATACATATCGGCTGGAACGATTGGAGAGCGAGGAAATAGGTGATTTTGGTGCCGATGATGCTGATGCGACCCTTGTTGAATCAACTTTGTCGGGCAGCGAATCCTTTGATGAAGAAATGATTGATGCCAGTGCTGGTGGGGACGGCGGGAAATGGTTACTCATTTCACTGATAGTAATATCAGTTATCCTCTTCGTTGGAACTATGTACTATTACCAGTTCTGGCTTCCCCAACAACAAAAGGCACCGACATTACCTTCAGAAAAAACCCAAGTTGAACAAGCTGCACCAAAGGAGGATGTCACTGCCTCCTCCATTACTTCTCTGGAAGAATCGGATGTAACATCGCCCTCTGTCTCTGAATCTGAATTGCCTTTGGTAGGGAATAAATCTTCATCATCCGGTGTTTCTAATGGAAAAGAGATGAAGACAGCTGAAGAGAATGTCGCAAAACCTATTTCTGAGAAAGCTCCCAACAGTATGTTAAATTCAGAAGAGCCGAAAGAGGCACCAACACCCAAGGTCAAACCCAGCCAGAAAAAGGAATCTTTGCAAAAACAGGGAAACATTGTCAAAGGTGTAACTGAAAATCAGAGACCATCCTCCGATACTCAAGTTAAGCCAGAGATATCATCAGTGCCTGACACAACTCAGACAAAGTCATTGTTGAAACCAAAACAAACACAAACCACAGTACCTCAGCAGCCAAGCTCATCAGATACTGTAGATTCAATCGTCATAAAATATGCTTCGTATCTTGACAAGGCTGAGATTACTTTCAACAGTGCAAATGTCAAAGCGGTAACTTTGCAACTGGAAGTGGCGTGCAAAGCTGAAACCGTTCAACAGGCCCTCCGTCTTTTGAAGTCTCCCGAAGAAATCTATCTGGTGCCATTCAAATATGGAGGCTCTGACTGTGTGATTGTCTGTTTTGGTCTCTTTGATTCTAACCAGGAGGCGATGAAAGCGATGAACAGTCTACCTCAGGTTTTTTATGAAGATAACAACGAACCCTTTGTGGCTTCAATCAGCAGACTGAAACGGCGTTTTCAATAATAGGGACAGACCTGTATCCAGAATTTTCTGCCCTTAATTCTCAAAAGTTTCCAGTAGTAGACTCAGACGGACTAATCTATTTCTTCTCAAAACAATGTTGCGAAACCTGAAAGAACCATGAAAGCTCTAACAAAAAAGGCAGGCAGGAAATAGGGAAGGGTGCCCCTCAGCAAATGTATCGAAATTCTTTACATGGTCTGCATAACTTCTGACTTAAGAATCTCTTATGTAGCTTTTCTCAAGTATAAACCTATATTTGGGTTCTTAATATATGTTCATATAATAGATGTAACCTCGCTTATAACCTTTAAGTACCATTTACGCAAAAAACTACACCTTAGGATCTATATGAACTCTCCATATGTTCTTTCTGTTGTGGTTTGTTAACGTTACAGGATCTACTGCAATTTTCACTAGAGAACTTAAAGCACTCGCAATGGTCACTATATATTGAGTAGCTTTACTTTATATTCATATGCTAAACTTATGCATGTAGGCGGGTTATGCGCGCTCCAAATTGTATGAACGAAAACCACGCTTAATAACGAGAATTTCCAAAGATAAGGAAGTCTCTCATTAGTCGCAAATCGTCCGTACTACCTTCGTTTTTTATAAACTGAGCTGCATTAAGAGGACAAGAGCAAGAGGGCAGAAACATAAATTCGTAAGGAGATGGTTGCCTACTTGTAAATGGTTAAGCTTTATAGATATTGGCGCACAGTTCCAGTCAGAAAATCAACCACAACACATTCCTTTGTGTACGATCTTACTCTAAAAAAACACAAGAATATTCCCAAATGACCCATGTCGCAGATCCTTAAAAGTGAATTTTGGTCTACCAACCTGAAGATCTCTTTTATAAAGCATTTGTTAAGATATTTCGACGCAAGCTCTTGTAACAAAAGGGGAAGTAGAAGAAACCAGAATCCATACAATTCAGACTTCCGATAATATACATTATGTAAACTTGCTGTATAAGATCAATAAAGGAGAACCGTACGAACCGTATATCAAATAGAAAATAGAGAAAGTATTCAAATCATTTTGAGTCCATATATATACAGGTAAAGAAAAAATCATTCTGATTCCCAATGCTTTTGCGTTACAATCTATGGGCAGTAATCTATTTGGTGACTACAAAAGTCAGGAGGTCTCAATGACACACCGCGTTTACAATTTCTATGCAGGACCAGCCACTCTTCCATTCAGTGTGGTTCAAAAGGCCTCTCAGGCTGCATTGGACTTTAATGGATTGGGTTTGTCCATTCTCGAGATCAGCCATCGTGCGAAGGATTTTGATCATGTGATAAAGGAAGCACAGAAGGATCTGAAGGAGATTATGGGTTTAACAGATGACTACCACGTCCTGTTTCTACAAGGCGGTGCCAGCCTTCAATTCCATATGGTTCCTCTAAACTTAATGATGAAAGGTAAACCTGCTGATTACGTAAATACAGGTGCATGGTCAAAGAAGGCAATTAAGGAAGCAAAGCTTCTTGGAGAAACCCGTGTAGTGGCGACTTCAGAAGATAGTAATTTTTCCTATATACCGAAGGTACTACCAGTAAATGATGATGCAAGTTATCTCCATATAACGACAAACAATACAATTTTTGGCACTCAATTCAATCATTTTCCGGAAAAGTCTGAAAATGTTCCATTGATCGCAGATATGTCATCGGATATGCTGTGCAGACGGTTAAAATTCACAGACTTTGATATGATTTATGCGGGAGCGCAGAAGAACATGGGGCCATCCGGTACAACAATCGTTATTTTGAAGGATAAACTCCTCCAGCGCGATAAGGAGTTGAACCCTACCCTTCTTCGGTACAAAACTCACACCGATAAAGATTCACTATTCAACACGCCGACTGTCTTTTCTATCTATGTAGTGCACCTTGTTCTAAAATGGATCATTGAGTCGGGCGGTCTGGACGGTGTTGAGATAATGAATAGGAATAAAGCCGGCCTTTTGTATGGCGCCATCGATGAGATGAAGGATTTTTACAAAGGAACGGTAACAGACAAAGATTCCAGATCTTTAATGAATGCCACTTTCCGTCTTCCAAATGAAGAACTTGAACAGAAATTTGTAAAGGAAGCGGAAACAGAGAACATGCTTGGATTGAAAGGCCACAGAAGCGTTGGCGGGATTCGCGCATCTATTTATAACGCCTTCCCCTTTGAAGGTGTAGAAAAGCTCGTGGATTTTATGAAGGCATTCAAAGCCAAAGCGTAAAAAGTTAATTCTGATAGTAGAAACAAAAACAGGGGGGCATAGCCCCCCCTGTTTTTTGCCTTTTCAAAAAAATCAGGAGTGTTTTCTCCTGGTACGTGTCTGGGCTTTAATCAGGAGAGGGCTCAAGATCTGTTCAAATCCGGAATCAATTCGCCGCTGGCCTGAGTGTTTGCTAAATAAATCTTCCTTCAGATAGATAGGACAATTTCTCTTCAATGCCAGAGTGATGGCATCAGAGGGACGGGCATCCACTCCTTCAATGTTTCCACTGTTGCTTTCAATTTGAACGGTAGCGAAGTAGGTATGCTCCATTTCTCTGACAATGTGAACCGCTTTCATGGTAGCACCCGCCTTTTCCAGCATGTCCAGGATCAAATCATGAGTCATGGGACGGGGTGGATGAACCCCATCGCATTGATTAACAATGTTGTGAGCCTCCATAAACCCGACGTGAATAGTGCAACATCGATTGCCACTTCTCTCTTTCAGTACAAGAAAGGGCGATTCTGAAAGTGGTGTATCAATTATATCTTCCAATTCTACTTCTACAAACACTCAAAGCCTCCATCAAACATGCTCATCTAACAATATAACCCCTCTTTGCCGGATGTCAAAAAACTTTCAGACATGGTGTCAATTTTCTAAGTTCAGCACTCATACCAAACGCGCTTTTAAACTTGCCATCGTAACGGATTCAATTCGTACATCTACAATTGAACCTATAAGTTGCTCTGCCCTACCCGCTTCAAAATGAACCACGTGATTGCCTTCCGTTCTACCTGTGAGACGCTTCGGATTTTTCTTACTGAAACTCTCGACCAGAACCGGATACACATGATTTATCATCTGAAGATGCTTGTTCAGCTGAATTTGTTCCTGTGCGTGTTGCAGAATGGAAAGACGGCTTGATGCGATGGAATCCGGAACCGGATCGTCTTTCAACTTGAGAGCGGCAGTACGAGGCCTGGGAGAATATTTGAATGAAAACAGGTTGTCATATTTCACAGACTGGATAACATTCATAGTATCCATGAAGTCTTTTTCGTCTTCCCCTGGAAATCCAACGATAAAATCCGAGGAAAGCCAACACTCCGGAAGAATCTCCCGAACCATTTCAATTTTTCTCAAGTAGTCGATTCGAGAATATTGTCGGCCCATTTTTTTCAAGATGCGGTCAGAACCAGATTGCATCGGCAGATGGATAGTCGGGCATACGTTATCATGTGCAGCAATCACTCGAACAAGGTTTTCATTGAAATCCTTGGGGTGGGATGTGAGGAAGCGGACCCGTTGGACATCCGGCTGTTCACTGACAGCTTGAAGTACATCAGCAAAGCACTTCCCTTCATAGTTGTAGGAATTTACATTCTGTCCCAGCAGCTCAATCTCATGAATACCTTTCGTTTCGACCGCGTTTCTAACTTCATCAAGGATGACCGAGAATGGACGGGAATGCTCATGGCCACGTGTGAACGGAACAACACAATAAGTACAGAAATTATCACAACCCTCTATGATCGAGACGTAGGCTTTCGTCTGGCCAACTCGCTCGGCAAAGGTAATGGGTGCGTCCATTTCATTAGTATGATCGTTCGTGTCAAGAAATTTGGCTCCATTCAGTGCGCGATTCACCGCTTCTGTGATCAGGTGGATACTCCTGGTACCCAATACAAACTTCAGGGATGGAATTTTCTCCAGTAACTCCCGGCCCTCATGGGAAGCCACGCAACCACACACTCCAACAATTTTCCGGTTTCCATATCGCTTTTTCAACACACCTACTCGGGAATGAATCTTGTGAACTGCTTTTTCCCGAACACTACAGGTGTTTAGAATGAAGATCTCAGCATCTTCTTCCGACTCAGTCTGAGTGAACCCATTTTTTTTCAGCAAACCGACCATTTTCTGGCTGTCATACTCGTTCATCTGGCAGCCCCATGTTTCTATCTTAAATCTTGGCATGCAACTTTTTCTCCTGATATGTTAAATGAATTCTGAAGAACCCAGGGATGATCAAAATCATAAGTTGTCTTCAAATTTTAGTGCCCGCCCGGGGTTTAGAAGAGACTTTTGAAAATCCGCCCAAATTCCGGGACAAATTTGCTGTTCATTTCTGCAATATAAGCCTCAATTGCCATTGATGTATCCATTTTCAATGTTTCAGCAGCAATCTTTCTACATATATCTGTGCTGACTGAGGACACAATCTTCTTAATCACAGGGATTGAGGACGGAGTCATACTGAATTCCCGAAGCCCAAGGCCTAACAAGAGAAGTGTAAAGCTCGGATTTCCAGCCATTTCTCCACACAGAGATACTCTGATATCATGCTCCGAACCGGCTTCAAAGATATCTCTCAGCACACGGATCAATCCCGGGTGAAGTGGTTGATACAGGTAATTTATTTCATCGTTTGTGCGGTCAATTGCAAGAAAATACTGGATTAAATCGTTCGTTCCGACACTAAGAAAATCGACTCGTTGAGCAAGAAGGTCCGGTATGGCTGCGGCAGAAGGGACTTCAATCATGATCCCTGTTTTGAGATTGTGGTTAAACGGTATACGCTCCGCATCTAATTCACTCTTAACTGTTTCGAGGAAATCCAAAACAGATTCCAATTCATCAGTGCCGCTTATCAGGGGAAACATGAGACGAACCTGGTCAGAAAGAGCAGAAGCCCGGAGAATTGCCCGGAGCTGTGTACGGAAAATATCCTTTCTTTTCATGCAAAACCGCACGGCCCTTAATCCAAGTACAGGATTCTGTTGAGAAAAAGTCTCGAGAACTTCGTGAAAGAACTTTTCCCCTCCCAGATCAAGGGTTCGAATTACAATTTCTCCTTTCACATTTTCGACCAAATTTTTGTAAACATCAAGATGCTGTTCCTCGGTAGGTAAGTTTGGTGCAACTGTCAGGAAAATAAATTCCGAGCGATAGAGCCCGATCCCGTCAGCGTTGAAGAATCTTGCTTTTTCTACCTCTTCCTCAAGCTCAATGTTTGCCAGTAGTGAGACAGGGACCCCATCAAGTGTCACCGAATTCAGGTCAGACAGGAGCTTCAGTTCGCTCATCAGTTGTACACGCATGTCATGCTTCTGTCTGTACTGGCTGATTTCCCTTTCCGTGGGTCTAATCAGCACCTGTCCTTCTACACCGTCCACAATTATCATGTCCCCTTCATCCGTATTCCTTGTCACATCGTGCAGACCGACTACAGCTGGCAAACCGAGTGCTTTCGCTATAATTGCGGTATGGGTCGTCTTCCCTCCGAGGTCCGTGGCAATTCCAACAATATTTGGATTGGAAAGAAGCTTTAAATCAGATGGATGAATTACCTGAGCAACTAAAACGGTCGGCTCAGTAATTACGATCGAGTCAATTTCCTTCAATTTGTCCTTGTGCATCAGGTTATGAACGACTCTACTGGAAATGTCGTGAAGATCTTCTGTTTTATCTTTTAGATATGCATCATCAATACCTGAAAACTGTTTCAGAAGTTCATTCATGGTGGTGTTAAATGCATGTTCGGCATTGTGTTTGTGTTTCTTGATGTGTTCAATGGTCCTGTTCATGAGGAGCGTATCGTCCAAAACCAGAAGATGAGCATCAAATATTGCCAGATTACTGGCGGACAATTTTTCTGACATGGACCTTTTGAGTTCCTCAATTTCCTGTTTTGTTGTTTTAACGGCCTGAAGAAACCGATCCAGCTCTGTCTGAATATCCTCTTCAAGGACACAATAAAAAGGTATCAATTCCCGAATTACCTGGCTGTTGTTTAGTAGAACAACTCTTCCCAGGCCCACGTCAGGGACAACACCGGTACCGCGCATGAGGGTCTCGGGACTCATGGATCATTCCCCTTCATCAAACTGTCTTTCAATCAAGGAAGCAATGGCAATCATGGCTTTTTCTTCATCCGGGCCCTGAATGATAAAATCGAGTTCTGTCCCAACGGGAGCGGCCAGCAATAGAACACTGAGGATGCTCTTTCCGTTTGCCTCCACGTTGTCTTTTGTAATCTTGATTTCAGATTTAAAAGTTTCTCCCAATTGAACCAGCTTGGCAGCGGCGCGAGCGTGAAGACCCAGTTTGTTGCCTAACTTAACTTTTTTTTCAATCATTTCATAGCCTCTTCATTGACAGAATATCGCTAACTTTGTAAATGTTTTTCTGCCCCTGCTGCTTTACCTTTTCTGCAAACTCTGACAAGTCGTTGAATATATTCATGGTTGTTATTGCTTTGATCAACATTGGCAGATTCACGCCTGTCACAATTTCAACATGAAAGTTTTTTGAAAGAGAAATCATGATATTAGTTGGAGTTCCACCAAACATATCTGTCAATACCAGTACGCCATCGCCCTGATCAAGCTTATTCAAAAGTTTCTCAATCCTACGGGTGGCAACGGTTGGGTCATCGTCCCATTGAATAGAGTATGCCCCAACATTGTCACGTTCACCTATGATCTTGAAGCAGGTCTTCATTATTTCATCAGCAAGGCTACCATGGGTCACAATCAGAATTCCAATCATTATTCCCTCTCAGTTCCCGGAAGGAAATTTCGTCCTCACGCGGGATGTAGAAAACTCCATCATCTGTTTTCTTGCCGCAACCTCAATCAGGTTCGCAATGCTTCTACCAGGTCCAACGGGAATCTGAATCAAAGGGATCTCGATTCCCAGATATGATTTTATCAGATTCCTCTCCTCTATATCACCGGAATCGCCAGGCTCTCTGGCCAGAAATCTTCCAAGATCCTGGCTCGATAATCGACCGTTCCCTTGTTTTTTCATTTCGGCCTTCCATTCCGGCCAGTCCATAAGTTCTACGACTGCGTGCAGGTCCTTTTTCTTTCTGAGCGCCGCGATTCCATACAAGAGATCGACATCAATTATACCCACGCCCCTGATCTCCATCCAGCCGCCTGCAAACTTGCGCGACACAGTGGCTGTGACGCCACCCTGGCGGTTTTTATACAGCAACGTACTGTCATCCGCTACAAGGCGGTGTCCCTTCATAATCAGGTCAAGGCAACACTCACTCTTTCCGATACCGCTCCGACCAAGGATTAAAATACCCACCCCGAACAAGTCCATCATATTCCCATGGACTGTCTGAGTAGGAGCGGTTAACAGGTGAAATAACTCCAGCAACTTGTCTGTGAGTATTTTATCATTCATCTCGACACCGATCAATGGTAAGCCTGCATTCTGGCACGCAGCGGACCACTTATCTGATATTGGCGCGTTTTCAGAAACAAAGACGCATGCAGCTTCAGCTTTCTTGAGATGTTCGGCAACAAAGACAGGATCAAGGTTCGAACCGGACAATGAAACCAATTCTGAATCTGTTTCATTGAGATCATCCGGAACCATTATGATAATCGCACCTGGAAGTGTTTTGTCAATTCCCCTTTCAAGCAGGTGTCTGAACCGATAAATTTCAATCGGAGCAGCGAGAAATATCTCATCAAGAGCTGGCACCTCAGTCAAATAATGGCAATGAATTGCCTCTACCGAGAAATTGAGGTTCGGATCCAATAGGTTCTTTAGTGAGAGTTTAGATTTCATACTCGCATTCTTCAATGATCCGGCGCAGCGCTTCCGGGTTCAGATAGTCCGAAATATTGGTGGACAGCCCATACTTGCTGATCATTCTTGAAATTGCTGCAAGCGCCGCAAGGTGGATTGTACCGGATTTTTTCCGCGTAAGAACCGTAAAAATAAGAAATACCGAGTTCCCATCATGAGCATCAAACTCAATACCTTCAGAGGAGTATCCAACGAATATTGACATATCCGGCTCAATCATATCTGTCTTGCAATGGGGGATAGCAATACCATTGACAATTCCCGTGCTTCCGAGTTGTTCCCTTTTCAGTAATTGATGGAAAACTTCAGAAGCGGCAATATCATCGGGTAGTATGGAAAGTGCCTTGGCCCGGTCTGTTATCTCACGAAGAACCTCCGTCTTTCCAGTCTGTTTAAGTTCAAAAATATTGTTTTCAGGTACGTAATCCCTAACGCACAGAAGAGTATGTGTCATGCTCTCACCCTGTCTGTCTACTGAAGGGAAACAATTCCCAACGTATTGTCGTCCTGGCGAAAGAGCACAGTCAATGCCTCGCCTGACTCGTGGTTACGAAAAATAACAAATGGGTTTGGACCATTTTCAAGTTCTAGAGCAGCTTCCTGCACCGTCATTGGTTTGAACCGGGTAAGGGAAAGAGACACGATTCTTGTACCTTTTTCTGCAAATGAATCATCGTTGCTTTCCATTGAACTCTCAACTGAAACTCCGTCTTTTCGTTTTCTGGAAACTCTCGTTTTCAATTTCTTGGCCTGCCTCTCAATTTTATCGAGGGCGCTCCCTATGGACGCATACATATCATTCGTTGTTTCCTTTGCCACAATTTTATCGGTGCCTGCTTTCACAATCACTTCCACAGTGTGTCGGTGCTTTTCAACAGACAGAGTTACGGAAACATCCAGGATATTGTCCACAAAACGGGAAATTTTCTTCATTTTATCAGTTGTAAATTGTTTCAAGGCGTCAGTTACTTCAGTTCCTCTGCCAGTAAATTCAATGTTCATTGCTCCTCCTATAGATTTTTTTTCGTTCAGAAGACGATACGATTCCGAGTTCTTCCCTATACTTGGCAATTGTCCTTCTAGCAATATCAATTCCATGGGCCTTCAATATGTTTGCTATCCCGGTATCACTATATGGTTTTTGTTGACTCTCCGTTTCCACAATCTTTTTGATTTTTTCCTTAACAGCAAGAGACGAAACATCCTCTCCATTTGTTGAAGTGATTCGGGCATTGAAAAAGAAGCGAAATTCAAACAATCCCCGTGGAGTATGCATGTATTTATTCTTAACCACTCTTGCCACTGTAGATTCATGCATACCAATATCCTCAGCAACTTCCCTTAAGGTTAACGGCCTCATCCTTTCAACACCATAGTCCAGAAATTCACGTTGGCGGGTTACAATGCTGCGCGCGACTTTCAAAATTGTGTGCTGGCGATTTTGAATGCTTCGAATAATCCAGATGGCGGATTTCAATTTCTCCTTCACATATCGTCTGGTTTCCTGTTGCTCAGGATTGAGTTTGCTTTTATTGGTGACAATCGCCGAATAACTTCGGTTAACGCGCAGGTGTGGAAGGCCATCGTCATTGAGCTGAATCTGGTATTCATCACCCACTCTATAAACAAAGACATCCGGTACGATGTACTGCGGACGGGACGTGCTGAATTTCCTTCCCGGTTTCGGCTCCAGCTTTCGGATAAACGCGATATAAACGGACAACTCATCTGAATCCAGTCCCAGATCTGTACAGATACTATTATATTTCTGATCTCCGATATCGTGCAGGTAGTGCTCGATTAATCGGCGAAGGATCTCGTCACTTTCAAATCCTAACTGCTTCACCTGCAACCACAGGCACTCTTCCAGGGACCGGGCCCCTACCCCGGTCGGGTCCAGATCCTGAATTGCCTCTATGGCTGATTGAACTGTTTCAGGTTTTGTTCCCATTTCTTCAGCAAACCATAAAATCAGATCATCCGCTTCAGGAGGCGATTTTAAATAGCCGTCTTCGTCCAGATAACGGAGCAAACCTTTGGCAATTTCCAGAGTTTTGTCAGCCATGAGATTCATTTGCAGCTGCCATTCGAGGTGTTCATAGAGAGAAATAGGTTTTGAAACAAAATTCTCGTAAGAAAAATCATTGGCCTCTGATAAAGTTCTTGTTGATCGGGATGATGGAATGTATTGATCATCCACAGCATTCTTAAAGTATTCTTCAAGATCTAATTCATCAGAGTGAAAGTCGTCTTTCACCTCCTCATTATGTTCCTGAGGTGTCTGTTCCGCAATGCTGTCAGAAACAGAGACATCCTCCAGCAAGGGATTCGACACGAGCTCTTCACGAATCTCATCCTGAAGCTCAGGAACCGTCATCTGCAAAAGCTTTATCGCCTGCTGCAACGCAGGCGTTAAGGTGAGTTTTTGAGTGAGTTTTAGGTTGAGTTTCTGTTCAAAAAGAGCCATCAGTTTAGTGTAAACTCCTTTCCAAGGTAAACTTCCCGAATTAACGGATCATCTGCGATTTCAGCTGGACTTCCTTTTCTTAGCACCTCACCCCTTGATAATATATAGGCGTTATCCGTAATTCGCAACGTTTCCTGAATATTGTGATCGGTGATAATAATTCCAATTCCCTTTTCCCTGAGCTTCAGTATATTTTCCTGAAGTTCACTGATTGTGATCGGGTCAATTCCGGCAAAAGGTTCGTCCAGAAGAATAAAAAGGGGCTTGGCCGCAAGTGCCCGCGCAATTTCAACTCGACGCCTTTCTCCCCCTGAGAGCAGGGAACCCTTGATATTTTCTACCCGCTTCAATCCGAATTCATCCAGAAGACTTTCCACTGTCGCATGGATTTCATCTTTTTTGAGGTCATCAAACTCCAATACAGCTTGAATGTTCTGCCTGGCGGTAAGACCCCTGAAAATTGAAGGTTCCTGGGGGAGATAGCCAATTCCGTTGCGTGCCCGGATATACATCGGTTCCTGAGTTAATTCCTTTTCATCCAAAGTCACAGAACCTTCGTCGGGCGAAATGATGCCCGCAATCATATAAAATGTAGTACTTTTCCCTGCCCCGTTTGGTCCCAACAGTCCTACAACACGACCTGATTCAATTTCAATTGACACATCCCGGACTACGGCTTTCCCACCGTATCTCTTTGTCAGATGATCCGTTTTTAACACATGGTTCATAATGCCAGTTGTATCCTTACTTTTTTCTTGCCGCTGTACACGGAAATTCTACCGGTAATTGTAGATAAAGTCAATTTGCTCCCGGTGATACGATTTCCGTTCTTATCTGTTACCTCCGCGTTCCCCAGCATCAAAACAACATGTTGTTTCTTCATCACAATTAATAGGTCGGCACGGCCTTTTCTAATCTGCAGCCCGGAAAACTTGGCGTCAAAAAAGATAGCCCCCCACTCATAGATATATGATTGCGGGGCTTTCACTGCCACTTCTTCCATGGTGGTCTGTACATTGCCAAAGAGATGTGCGAACCCACCTTCACTCCCTGTGGCATTTTCGGACGAGAGGGTCAGGGATTTTTCCCCCTTACCTCGCAATTGCGTCATCTGGTAATGATCGGTCGCAATATATTCTTTATTCTGCACTTTCATCATCCCAGCGCTGGAGAATGACCGGCTATCTTCGTCCCAGATAATTGCATTCGTCAGCTGGATGGCATCACCTGCAATATGGGCAGAATCGGCAAGAAACTGGCGATGCCTCATTTCCCCGTGTATGTTTCCATTTATTTCAAAATTGCCATTTTGTTCGAGGACACCCTCATTTCCCGTGGCCCATCCGAATCCAGCTCTTCTAATCTCAGGAAGCCGGATATTCGTGTCTTTTGTTGAATGGGCACCCGAAATATCTGTACCTCGGAAGCTCGTGGCCATATGATGACCATTTGGAGCCATCGCATACAGTTTAGAGTTCAGGAGAGAGTATGAACCCTCACCGGTACTTACAAAGGTATCTTGTGATTGAACAACGGACCAAGGGAAAGTCAATTTGTCATTTTTCAGAGTCGCACCTGGAAGATGAGTAACGCGTCCGCTTTCCTGAAGACATACCGGTGTTGGAAAGGTTCCATTCCACATTCCAGAGTTTCTCCAAAGAGTCGCTTCTGAAAATCTGGCAGTTGAATGAGGTGACAGGATGATTTCACCCCTGCCAACCAGGGAAAGTTGACCGGTCCTAGTATTCACGAATACGGCATCCCCTGTCGATTCAAATCCCATGTCCCCAGTTGTTCTCAATCGAACGCCCTTTACAAATGTAAGCGTCTCTTTCTTGAGGCTGGCGATACCGACTTCTCCCCGAATGAGAATGCCGTCCCTGGAATTATAGAATTGTGCGTGTTTTTTTGCGATCAATTCACTGTCAGCCATCTTCACAACATATCCCTGTCCTTTGAAAACACCATTATTCAGAATTGCCTGAAATGGGCCCGCTCCGGAAAGAATTCCATCTTTAAAGATGGCTGGGGGTGTAAATGATACCACGATGCCTTCCTGAGCAGAAGATAAGGAAATGGTGCCAAGAAGTAGAACAGCCTCCCCTTTCAATTCAGCTGATCGTGCTGTCAATTTCCCCGTAATTCCCGCCATTTCCAACACGGGCAATGTCAGATTAACAATAGTCTCACTTTGAACAGCCTCTTTGAAATGAAGTGTCGCGTAAGACTTTCCGTTACGATACAGGATATGGATGCCGCTTTCCATTCGTGTACTGCCGGATTCTGCCGGCAGAGATTCTGTGCCTGAGACAGGCGTATTTACGGTTTGCTGCTTGCTCCCACGATTAATATTTCCAATCACAATGGCAATCAGAACCAACATGGCGGCCAGCAAAGATAGTTGGATTCTTCTTACTTTATTCATCTCCGTCTCAAATCAACAAGATTCAATTGGAAGTACATCCGACGATTCCATTTAACCTTCTCAACACTGAAGACAAGGTCAGCGGACTCAAATTTCTGAATTCGTTCGTCAAGGTGGACTTTATTGTACCCAATAACCTCGAAGCGATGAAGCCCATCGCTGGCTTCAAACTTGATGTGGCGGCCATTTATCAGTTCGGGTTCTGTTTCTATAATTACATCCTTCACCATGAACACTGGTTGCGGGTTCCCAATTCCGAATGGCTCGACTTTTTTTAATTGCTCGTAAAAAACATCGTCGATCAGACTGAATTCAACTTCACAATCTATTTCAATCTTGGGAGTAAACAATTCCTCCGGGAAATGCTGAAACAAATATTCATTGACGCCCTCCTTCAGTGCCTGCAAGTTATCCCGCTTCAGGGTAATGCCTGCAGCTTGTTGATGACCGCCGTAACTGCTCAGAAGTGACTCAAAATTTTCCAGTACATCAATGATGTTAATGCCCTCGATACTGCGTATGGACCCAAAAGCCATATCATCTTCAATACTTACAATGCCAACCGGGCGATAGTGCTTCTTCTGGACCTTGGAAGCCACGATACCAATTACTCCCTTATGCCAGTCTGTTCCGGAAAGGAGAAGGAAACGGGTATTCTCCATGTCTTCCTGTTCAATCTGATTCATCACCATGGATTCCAGTGTTTTTTCCAACCGCTGGCGCTCCGCATTTTTCCGATTCATATACTTGGCATATTCACGGGCATCGGTTTCCGTATTGGTCGTAAACATCTCAATTGCGTTTGTCGCATCACCCAGCCTGCCCAACGCGTTAATTCTCGGGGCAATCTTGTAGCTGATATCCACAGAAGCGATGCTTTCCCTGTCGATATTGCAACTCTCAAGCATGGCCTCAAGCCCACGTGTCGATGTCTTCTGGATGGCCTTCAGACCTTCTTTTACAAGAATACGGTTCTCGCTGAGAAGCGGAACAAGATCAGCTACGGTACCTATAGATACAATTTTCAACGCAAAATCCAAGGTTTCTGTGAGAGAAGTCCGTTGGGACAATGCCTGCACAAGTTTGAACACCACTCCCACACCGGCAAGTGGCTCATGTTCAAATCCACTGCCCGGCACTTTGGGATTAAGAATGGCCACCGCCTTATCCGGCAATTCCTTGTCCGGTTCGTGGTGGTCAGTAATAATTACGTCTACCCCCATCTCCGTGAGGGCGTTGACCTCTTCAACAGCCTTTATTCCACAGTCGACAGTTATCAAAAGACGAAATGGGAACTGTTTTCTTTCTTCAATGAGTTTGTCTACTTTAACCCCATATCCATCTTTGAAGCGATTTGGAAGGGTATATGTTACGTCCCCTCCAGCTTCAGTGAGAAATTGTTTGAGGATCACAATGGCGGATATTCCATCTACGTCATAATCTCCATAAATTATGATTTTTTCCTTCCGGTCCAGTGCTTCAACAATGCGAGTTACAGCTGCCTCCATTCCTTTCATCAGGAATGGGTCATGGAGATCCTCCATGGTACCGTTGAAGAATCTCTCTACTTTGTCAGGCGTATCGATTCCCCGGATAACAAGGAGTTTCGCAAGAAACTCCGGAATTTGATTTCCCGTAGTGAGTCGGGAAACCGATTTGAAGTCAAATTGTTTTAGAGACCATTTATACATTCTGCTCTACTTTAATTATTTTCCCGATATGTCTGAATTTTTTATATCTTTGTTCCTGCAGTTCCTCTGGTTTTAACCGAGCCAGTTTCTTCAGCTCCTTGCTTACACACTCGCCTGTTTTATCAATTGCAGCTTTGGGATTGGCATGGGCTCCGCCAATCGGCTCAGGAATTATCTCGTCAATGATGCCGAATTCTTTCAGAGACGGACCTGTAAATCTCAAAGCGCGGGCAGCATCTTCGGCCTTTGAAGCATCTTTCCACAGGATGGAAGCGCATCCTTCCGGTGAAATGACAGAGTAGATGGAATACTGCAGCATCAGCACTTTGTTTGCAACGGCAATGCCCAACGCTCCCCCACTTCCACCTTCTCCAATGATAACTGTGATGATTGGAACTTCCAATGAAGCCATCTCTCTGAGATTCCGTGCAATTGCTTCTGCCTGACCCCGTTCCTCCGCGTCAATGCCTGGATAGGCCCCGGGTGTGTCCACGAGCGTAATAACCGGAATCTGAAATTTTTCGGCTAATTTCATCAATCGAAGTGCTTTACGG
>PFTO01000215.1:0-5067 GCA_002789615.1 Acidobacteria bacterium CG_4_9_14_3_um_filter_49_7
CGCTTCACGTTTCCCATATGCCCCACAGGTCTGCTACTCACCAGACCTTTTTACAGCAGTATAGGGACATAACCGCGCCGTTATGACCAAGGGCTTGATCGGCCTTGTCATTCCCGGCGGCGTTGTATTCTTCTATCTGTTGATCTCCGGACGGTGGCGCTTACTGAGAGTTGTACCATGGGTAAGCGGTATCGCCCTGTTTCTGATACTTGCCGTGCCATGGCACGTGGCCGCGGCCCTTCGCAATCCGGATTTTCTGTATTTCTATTTCGTCCACGAACACTTTCTCCGATATGCCACAACAATTGCGCACCGTACCCAACCCTGGTATTTCTTTATCGGGGTATTGCTGGTGGGCAGTTTCCCGTGGATTTATTTGTTCCCCCGTGTGATCAAACATACGTTTTCAACAACCTGGAAAGAACTCCGCCAGAACGATACACTCTATTTTCTGCTGTGGATTATTTTCCCGGTTGTATTCTTTTCCCTTTCCGAATCCAAGCTGGTCACCTATATTTTGCCGGTGTTCCCGCCCCTGGCCGTTCTCTTCGCCCGGGAGTTTGCCCCAGCGCGTAACGTCAACGAGCACGGTTCGCTGTCGGCACCCCATCACGGATCAAAAATCACTCAACATCAGAGGGATACCGTGGACCCAAAGGAGGAAGTGTGAGCAGCAACTTTTCCATAGGCCTGGGTATCACTGTTGTCGTAGCATCCATCGGATACCTTGCGTTCTCTTTTCGAAGGGTAGACGCTCATTCCAGAATCCGGTCAGTCGCATTTCTCGGTTTGAGCCTCTTTCTGTTGCTCGAACTTTCCATACCAAAATTATGGAACGATGGTGAACTGTTTGGTGTTGCCAGATTGCTCCAGACATCTCAATTTGCCAATGCAACGATCTTCGCATACCGGTGTTATCCTCAAACGCTTCCACCCTACCTTGGCCGGACAATTGGGATTGCAGGGTACTCAGGAGAATTAAGTTTTGGAATCGGACAAATTTCCCCGGAGGAGAGAACCCGAAGATTCCCCTCTATGTCTGAATTTCGTAAGGAATGGAAATCCAATCGGCACATGGTTGTCGTTACCACATTGAAGGGCCTCCGATCTTGGAAAGGAAATGGGCTATCTCCAGGATGGACCATCAGAAAAGGCCGACACTACGTTATTCTTACCAATCGTCCGATGAATAATTCCCATGTCAGGAACCAATTATCCTCAAGGCGATCCGGGGTTCGTCCCGGACGCTGGCTTGACGAGCTTTAACCTGTAAAATTATTGGAGGTGCACATGGAATCCACTTCTCCAGCTAGAATTGAAAGACAACTCCGGTTCAAGAAAACCGGCATATTGCCGGTACTTGGACTCATGTTTATGCTGTCCTCGTTATCCTAAACAAGAGATACTGCAGAAAACATTGGTACTGTAGGGCAGGCTCTTCTGCCCATTGCAGCCTACACCTTGACCTTTACCAGACATGACCGGGAAGGGCGTAAGCAGTTTTACAAGTCTTTTTTTTCTTCCATGACAGTCATGTATGCATTCAAATACGGAGTTCCCGAAACCCGGCCAAATGGCGGAAAGCATTCGTTTGTATCGGGTCACACAGCTTCAGCCTTTGCGGGGGCGGCCTTTATTCAACGACGCTATGGGTTGGAAACTTGGTGCATCTTCGTATGTCCTGGCCAGTTTTGTGGGCTGGAGCCGATACCATGCCCGGAAGCATTACACAAATGATATCCTGCGGGGAGCGGCCATCGGTATTGCCGGAGCGTACCTGTTTGCCCGCCCAATCGGAAAGCACGCAGTTATGGCGCCATTACTCGGTCCGGGCACCCTGGACGTCATGGTCTCTGCAAGGTGGTAAGAACCGATCTGTTTCACAAAAACCGATCATTGCAGATTGAACACGAAATGTCTGATCTCTGTGGCATAATGGCAGCATAGTGATTGCGGGAGGCGAAGCTGATTCTGGGCCAGAAGCCGCCTGAACAGGCAGGGCAAAAGCACGGAAGAAGCTACCAAACGTGTCACAAAAACCGGGATGAATGGGAGAGAATCAGGTGCGAGTGCTGAACCGCCACATATCGAAAAAACTAGTGATTGCTTTTGCGACAGGACAGTTAGTGTACGGCGTCGCATTCCTTATCCAGAGCATTTTCATGTTGCTCGGAATCATTGTTGAAAAGCACGCTTCAGTTACCCTTGGATTTCAGTATTTTCTGACACTGCTTCCCAGAATTATCACCTATACTTTCCCCGTGGCAGTTATGTTCAGCGGTTTTTTTGTTACGGCAGTACTGGCTGAGAACTCGGAACTTGTCATTTTAAACAGCGTGGGACTGTCTCCCCGGGAACAGATGAAACCCTATATCTGGATGGGGATTGTCTCAACTCTTGTTTTTCTTTTTCTTCAATTCCAGATATTGCCGCTGTCCCGACAAGCCCGAAGTGAAGTTGTGAAACAGATTTCTTCCCATTCGGTTTTATCCGCGATAGAGGAGGGCCGGTTCAACGGGATCGGGAAGAATGCATTTGTACGCTTTCGTTCAAAGAATCTGCAGGGAGAATTGCAGGATATCCTGTTGGTTCGTCGATCGAAAACAAATTACACAATCATGACCGCAATGAAGGGCCGTCTGTTTTCCACTTCACCTGACGCAATAGAATTGAATCTGGAAAACGGCCATGATTATACAGTCAAGAGCGATGACCTTTCGGTGATGGCCACACAATACAGACGAAAATACATCCATATTCCCCAAGAAATTCAGGAGGATGATAACATAATCCACATTATTTCCAATCAGGAAGTTTCAGAACTGCTGTCCTTTGTAAAGGGAGGAGACCCGATCGCGAAAGGGATCCTGGTTAGGCGGATTTGTGTGGCGTGGCTTGTTCTGCTCTCTCCTTTGTTTGGATTTCTGATTTCTTTTTCATTGCAAAGGGGCAGATCATTCGGTGGGGCGCTCTTTTTCAGCCTGCTGATCTCATACTGCTACATCTTCTTCGCAAAGCTTCTGGAAGAAGTGTCGTTAAAGGGCGGACACAATCCTGTTTTTCTGGTCCCTATTGTGGCCATTGTCTTCACTGTATTCACGTGGCAACGTTACCGTCGCATCCTCCGGTTGGAGAAAGAGAGAATTCTGAAAATCGGACCCGGAGATAAGAAATACGTGGAGAGAATTAAACGCATATGGGGACGAATCGAAGTTATTTCGGGAAAATCACGCACTAGGATTTTAAGTGCTTATCTGTACAGGGGATTTTTGAAGACCCTGGTCGCGTCTTTTTTCGCAATTGAGGGGATTTTTGTGCTCGGCTCCATGATTGAAATGACCAGTACCTTGTTGAAAGTAAAGGGGTCAGCAGGAATAGTGGCGTGGTATGTTCTGTTTTCGGCCGTGGAGGAACTTCCGACCACTCTGCCTCTGGCTTGTCTGATTGCGGGCCTTTTCCATTTGTCAATGTTGGGGCGTCGCAGTGAACTGACAGCCATGAAGGCAATGGGAGTTTCCGTTTTTGCCATTGTACGGCCAACACTCCGTGTTGTATTGGTTTTGTCCGTACTCATGTTAATTACAACAACATTCCTGGCCCCCTACAGCGGCTTTCAGGCTTCCCGGATGAAGCAAGAGATTAAAGAGAGGAAAAACGGGAGGCACTCCGAAAACACCATTATTTCTTACCCCAGCCCCATCATGAGTGTTAAACGGCAGGGCGTATTTTATGATGTCGAGGCCTTTCACAAAGGAGATGCTTCTCTCAGCGGATTTAAGGCATTTGAGCTGGCTGGGGCCGGAAGTGAGCTCTCATGGTTTTATGCTGCGGACAAGGTGTTTCTTGATCCGAAAGCGAAGACTGTCAACTCAAGAATATTCAATATGAATAGTCTAACTGTCCAAAATAACCCGCCGCTGTTTGACCCGCCCTCCTTTTTCGAGGATTTGCAGACACCACCGGACGAACTGACGTCCTCTCAGCTTTTGGCCCGAATCCGGGAAAGAAAGGCTCTGGATGAACATCCATATCAGTTGATTACCAGCTACTACGCGAGATTTGCGGTGGCCTTTTCTTCTTTCATACTTCTGTTGGTCGGTTTGCCTTTGCTTTTTAAGGGAAAAGGAAGGGACATGCACCCCGCTATGGGGTTTACACTGGCCATCCTGCTTCTGGTAATATTCTATGCTGTTTCTGCCCTGTTCGGCTCCATGGGTGCGATTCACGTCCTTCCTCCATTGCTGGCGGCCTGGAGTTCCAGTCTGATTTTCGTTATTCTGGGGCTGTTCTTCTTTACCCGTGTAAACACATAGTTAAGAGTAAAGCTTCCTGCCCATTCCTTTTTCATCTATGGCAAAGACTGCGGAATTATTTCCGGCCCACTTCTTCACTTAGCCATAGATTTTGTCCAACCTCAACCTTATTTCTTTTCCCCTTTCTTTCTGTAGTGGCGAATCACTGCGCGACCAATGGCGCTCTTTTTTGCACCCTGGAAGACAAGATCCGCATTGTCGTAGAGAGAAGCGTCGTTGACGAGCTTGCCCATTGTGCCTTCTCCATTGTCAATTTTTTCAAGGATGGACAGTAGGTGGTGAATGGCTGCTTTCAGGTCTTCTCCTGCCTGTTCATCCTGCAAAGCTACAGCGGCCATGCTTTTTTCAGATGATTTGGAAAGAATTTTCCCCAGTGTGCTCAGACCATCCAGTACGGCCAGTGAGTCGGCCTGAACCCGGTTGGCAAATTCCTGATCTTTCAGCAATAACCCGGCAGTTCCTTCCCCGGTATTGACAGTATCGAGAATCTGGGTCAGGTCGTAACTGATGGTTTCGAGGCCGGTGGCAACAGTCTGGCAGAGCACTTTGTCGTTGATGAGTTTTCCCATCAGGCCGGTCCCTTCGCTGAGATTTTTAGAGACAATCGAAATACTGTTCACCAGGTTTTTCCCGATTTCCGGATTGTTAATCAGTACGCCCACCATGCCTTTGCCGTTTTTTACGTGTGTCAAAAGCTGATTCATGTCATGGGTCAGTGAAGCCAGGCCCTCGATAATACCCTCTCCCTTGGTTA
>PFTO01000215.1:5074-6325 GCA_002789615.1 Acidobacteria bacterium CG_4_9_14_3_um_filter_49_7
CTGCACATTCAGGGTTTTTTTGGCAGGAATGATGGACCTTTCAGGCAGGGGAGGCAAAGTGAAATCTTTTGTTTCCAGTGCAATGTATTTGTCACCCAGGACGCCCATAGTGCTGATGTCCGCAACGGTAGACCTGTTGATGCGGTTTCTTGCCGAAGCAAAAAGATTAATGTTCACGGAAACCAGGTTGCTTTTTACATCTTTAGAGAATTCAATGTCCGTTACCCTTCCTACCTGGACTCCGTTCAGTTGAACCGGAGCATCGATTGTCAACCCCACCACCCTTTGAAAGTCTATAACGTAGGTGACCCGGTCTCCAAATTCTCCCAGCATCAGCACGGTCACGACAAACACCACCAGCGCCAGAAATACGACCATTCCTGTTTTCAATTCCTTCATCATAACCTCCAATCTCTATGTTTTTCCCTTCATTTCTTCATTCTTATGCCCCATCATTCCAGCCCGGTAGAACGGTCCAATAAATGCACAAACCCCTTCGTGTGTGCATTTTCGAAGCTCGTCAACCGGTCCCACAAATACCATTTCTCCATCTTTCAGAAAAGCGATTCGATCCGCGATGGTGAAGGCCAATTCTATGTCGTGGGATACCACAACGGAGGTGATAAACAGGCGTTGTCCCAGATCATTCATGAGCCGATAGATGGATCGGGCGGTTTGCGGGTCCAACCCGGTAGTGGGTTCATCATAGAAAATTATTCCGGGCTTCATTGACACTGCCCTGGCCAATGCTACTCGTTTTTGCATCCCACCGGAGAGGTCAGCTGTCATTTTGTCGCAGATGTCGGGCAATTTTACGACCTCAAGTAAACGCATAACTTCCGCTTCCACCTGGTCCTGCGGCATATCCTTTGCGTATTCGTGGAAGCCGAACGCGATATTGTCAAAGACATTCATTGAGTCAAATAGAGCCCCACCCTGGAACAGAATGCCCGTTTTCTTTCGAATGGGCAGGAGTTCCCGTTCTTCTCGACCCACAATTTCCTCACCGAGGAGCCGGATGGAACCGGAATCCGCCGTCATGAGGCCGGTAATACATTTCAGCAGAACCGATTTACCCGAGCCACTGCCACCGAGAACGACCAGCGTTTCTCCCTTGAAGATTTCCAGGTCAACACCGGAGAGTACCCGATTCGTTCCAAATGATTTATGGAGGTTGCGAATTTCAATTATGGTTTCTTTCATCGTTAAAGCCACATAAACAGGCGGGTGAGAAAGAAATCCGCCACCAGG
>PFTO01000215.1:6369-6692 GCA_002789615.1 Acidobacteria bacterium CG_4_9_14_3_um_filter_49_7
CACTTCAGCGGCACCGCTACGTACGGAAAACCCGTGATAACAGGCAATGATTGCGATAAAAAAACCGAAAAACAGGGATTTTGCCAGGCCGCTGGTGATGTCGTGGATGGCCAGCATCTGAAAGACCTTGTGCAGATAGAAATGGGAGCTGATTTTCATCTGGAAACGGGAGATTAACAGTCCACCGGTGATGCCGATAAAATCCGCATAAGCCGTCAGCACCGGCACCATAATTACCATGGCAATAATTCGCGGCACCATCAGGTATTCAGATGGGCTGATCCCCATGGCCCGAAGCGCGTCCACCTGTTCGGTCACTCGCA
>PFTO01000007.1:0-1133 GCA_002789615.1 Acidobacteria bacterium CG_4_9_14_3_um_filter_49_7
GGCGGGGCCACGAGGATACGTCCTTCCTCAACTCCACCAGCAGGGGCGGAGAAGCCTGTTTCAACGCAAGGGTTACCCGCAAACAACGAATCCTCCAAGCCCTCCCCCCAAACGGCTGCTCAGCCCTCGTTGGGCCCATCCGTTACGTTAAACTGGGAACAGGTGGTCGAACGCGTGATCGACGACCATCCGAATATCGGGAGTTTCCTGGAGAAGGGGAGTGTCGTGACCATGACAGCCGACTCCGTCGTCCTGGGATATTCCAAAAAAGATTCGATTGCTCGCTGGCGAACGGACAAACCGGAAAATCGCGTGCTTATCGGTCAAATATGCGAGGAATACATCGGCCGGCCGATAAAAATCCAAGTCATTGAATTTCAAGACGGCCAAGAGTACCCGCCATCAACGGGAGAGCTACGAGCAAAAAAAAAACTTGCGCACAACCAGGATCTGATTGAAAACGTGAAAGCCCACCCCCTGGTGAAACAAGCCTTGGAACTATTTGGTGGGGAAGTGGTATCGGCAGAAAGAATCCCGCAAAACGAGGAGGTCCGCTAATGTCCAAAAATCCGTTCTCGAATATGGGCAATCTCCTAAAACAAGCCCAGGCCATGCAGGAAAAAATGGGAAAAATTCAAGAGGAGGCTGCCACGAAAACCGTCGAGGCCTCAGCCGGCGGCGGGATGGTGACCGTGCAAGCCAACGGGGCCATGCAATTAACCAGGTTGACCATCGATCCGGAAGTATTGAAATCCGGTGACCATGACATGTTGCAAGACTTAATCGTCGCCGCCGCCAATGAAGCGTTGCGTAAGGCCAAAGAGCTGATGGCCGCAGAAATGAAATCCCTCACCGGAGGGATGGGCATTCCCGGCATGTTCTAACCAACAAACGAGGTTCATCGTGCTGGAAACCACTCCGACAAAACACACCAGAACCAATGGCCAACCTCAAGGGCTGGTCGCTCGTCTCAGCCGGGAACTCGTGCGGTTGCCGGGCATTGGGCAAAAAACTGCCCAACGGTTAGCCTTTCATCTCATGAAAACGGACAAGGAAGAGGCGCTTCGCCTGGCCGATGCCATTCGGGATGTGAAGGAACGGGTCTCCTTCTGCACCCAATGCCGAAACATTGC
>PFTO01000007.1:1221-6570 GCA_002789615.1 Acidobacteria bacterium CG_4_9_14_3_um_filter_49_7
GCATTTCTCCCCATGCTTTACACTGAAATTATCAAGCAAACCCGGCGCATCGTATCCGAAGGGGTAAACGATGTGCAGCGGATGCTCCGAATCCGCGCTCGGCCCAAGATTGTCAGCGTGGAAACCTTTGAAGAAGCACAGTTCATTGTTCAGACTTTCAAGGACCGTCTGCTGGGTGTGATTTCCGACATTCGATATCCCAAGGGAGGGAAGATGGCTAAGGATGCCGGATTGCAGCTGGTTGGCCTGATCCGGGAGGAAATTCCAGACCTTGGAATTGTGCTGCAATCTTCGGAACAGCGGGTTGAGGTGGAAACTGAAAAACTGGGCATCCGTTTCATCAATAAAAACTCTCCTACTTTGCTGGAAGAGCTCCAGTCTTTCATGCTGGAGAACTTCGGCTTTGGCGACTTTGTGTTTCGGATGCCGGATGGGCATGCGGTGGGTAAAGCCCGGACTCTCCGGGAGTTCGGTGCGTTGTTGAGAAGAGTTCCGGCTGAATCCCTGCTCTACCATACCAGCCGGAACCATGTTTCCATCTGGCTTCGGGCCAGAACCGAGTTTGATCTTGCAGAAAAACTTCGGCCCCGCATGGTTTCGGAATTTGAGTCTATTGAAGTAATCCGTCAATACCTGATCGAATCCATAGAGTTATCTATTTCAAAGGAACGTTCCGGCGTGATATCTGATTTCAGTGCAAGCGAGTTTCAGGAAGGGGATAACCTGTTTTCAAGAATTGGGACCGGTTCCATGGGAGGGAAGGCCAGGGGCATTGCATTCATGAACAATATGATGCAGAAAAGTGGCATCCCGGAGCGGTATCCCGACGTTGACATTCGCATCCCGGCAACCTTTGTTCTCTGTACCGATGTCTACGCAGAATTCCTTCAACAGCGGAATCTGAGGGAACGTGCGTTTTCGGTGCATACGGATGAGGACGTGTTTCGAATGTTCCGGGAAAGCTACATTCCTTCCGCAGTGGAAAAAGATTTGCGCACGCTTCTCAGCAAGATTCGACAGCCCATTGCGGTACGCTCGTCCAGTCTGCTGGAAGACTCTCAGGCAATGCCGTTTTCCGGTGTTTACAAGACTTACATGCTTCCCAACAGTCATCCCAATCTGGAAGTGCGCTATCGTCAGCTGGTTATCGCCATCAAAATGGTGTATGCCTCGGTGTTTTCCATGGAGGCTCGCCGGTATGTGTCCAATTCCAATTTCCGGGTGGAAGAAGAGCAGATGGCGATTCTGATTCAACGAATCAGTGGTCTTCGCCACGGAGATCTGTTTTACCCCACCGTTTCGGGAACAGCGCAGTCGTACAACTTTTACCCCCTGTCCCGCCTGAACCCCCATGATGGTGTCATGAGCCTGGTGACGGGAATCGGAAAGGCAATCGGGGAGGGGGATAATGTATTCAGAGTGTCTCCGGCAAACCCGGAAATCAACCCGCTTTTACGCAAGCCGCTGGAACTTCCTGCGAAGACACAACGCACGTTTTATGCCCTGCATGTTGGAGCAGATAGTCCGGAGCTACCGATCAAAGAAACAGCCAATCTGGTCAAGGCCCCAATAAGCCGCAACGATGCCGATAGAGTTCTCCCCCTTGTTTCCAGTGCATTGAACCTTGAAAGCGGCACTCTGGATGATTCTCCTTTCGCTGAAGGTCCTCGAGTGGTGACCTTTTCCAGGCTTCTGAAAGGAAAATACTTTCCGTTTCCGGAGCTGATTCAGGAGATTCTTTCCCTTGGGGAACAGTCTGTCGGGACGCCGGTGGGGATCGAATTTGCTGTGAACCTTTATCCCGATAGGAAACTGAAACCGGAATTCAGTTTCCTTCAGATCCGGCCTCTGGTGGCAGGGAATGAGTTCGGAGAAGTATCCACTGAAACCATCCCTCGCAGGAAAGTGTTCTGCAGATCCAGCCAGACAATGGGCAACGGTGTGGAAGATAGAATACGGGACCTGATTTATGTTGTGCCGAGTCTTTTTGATACCGGCCGAACTGCGGAAATTGCGACCGAAATCAGCGAATTCAACCGCTCACTGGAAGCGGAAAATCAAAACTACATTCTCATCGGGTTTGGACGATGGGGCAGCTCTGACCCTCTTCAGGGGATTCCGGTGGACTGGACAGCCATTTCACAGGCCCGGATCCTGGTGGAAGCAACCTCGAAGAATTTTCAGGCGGATGCCTCCCGGGGGAACCATTTTTTTCAACATATGCTGTCCCAGAAGCTCGGTTACTTCTATGTGGGGAGTGAGGGAGATGACTTTGTGGGATGGGACTGGCTTCAGAAGCAGGAGGCAGTCCGGGAGGGTGTTTTCCTTCGCCACCTGCGGTTTCAGAAGCCGATTGTGTCTAAGATTGATGGACGGGCTTCAAAAGGCGTATTGCAGAAACCAAAGGGAAAGAATTAGAAAACAGGACAAAAAAAGCCGGGATAACCCGGCTTTTCATTTATTTGTTCTCGTTGTCAGTACCGGGCCCGATTACGATTGTCTTCCTTGGGTTTGGAGACATTCACGCGAAGGGCACGGCCTTTGAAATCGGCGCCATTTAAGGCTGCGATCGCGGCTTCTGCTGCTTCGTCGGTTTCCATATCCACGAAGCCGAAGCCACGGGAGAGACCGGTTACGCGGTCGGTAATGATACGAACGGACTCAACAGGTCCGTGCTCTGCGAACAGATTCCGAAGTTCATCTTCGGAGGCGTTGTAGGGAAGGTTCCCCACGTAGAGACTCTGAGACATTCGAATACTCCTCAAAACGTGATTCTAAACGAAGGTTCAAGCCTGAACAAGACAGGCGTAAACAACCGTCAAAATAAAATTAGCATGAAGTCAACGGATGTGCAAGAAAAAGTACGAATGTACGGAGGGCCGGTGGGGACTTGTGGATAGTTGGGAGAAGAAGTGAGGGATAATGAGTTGGGATGGGCAATTATTTGATTTTTCTGTGATTTATCATCCAACACCCGACATTTAATATCCGATGCAACGCGCCGTCGGGATCCGGAAATGCCGTCTCCGGACTGGAAGGACTACTATTTTATTCTCCTGACGATGATTGCTGATACAATGGAGCGGCCTTGCCAGGATCAGCGAGGTGGAAAAAGGAGCAAAGGAAGGCATGACAATACAGAATATATGCGGGATTCCCGTAATCATCAGTGAAATTCCCTATACGAGGGCTGCAACGGTGAGTATCTGGATCAACCGCGGAGCGCGGGACGAAATTTTTCCCGAGGAACACGGGTTGACCCATTTTCTGGAACATATGGTATTTAAGGGCAGTAAAACCAGGACTGCGACAGACATTTCCCGGGAAATTGAACGGGTGGGCGGCGATCTGGATGCATTCACTTCCAGAGACCATCTATGTTTCATTGCCCGCGTCCCGGCTGAAAAACTGGAATTGGGGGTTGAGTTGTTAACGGATATGCTGACCCGGCCGTCTTTTCGTCCCGAGGATGTGAAGCTGGAGAAATCCGTAGTCCAGGAGGAAATCCGGATGATGCGCGACGACCCGGACGATTCCGGTGATGAGTTGTTTATGAGCTGCATTTATCCGAAAGAAGCACTGGGCCGGTCCATCCTGGGTACTGAAAGTACCGTGGATAATTTTACACCGATCATGCTGCGGGAAATGCTGGGGCACTGCATTGGCCAAAAGGAGCTCGTGGTAAGTGTGGCCGGACGGGTGGATGAGAAAGCGGTACTCGACCTTGTAGAACCGCTGACAGTTTCCGCTACCAATGAAAGCGTCTCTCCCCGAAATGACGGGACTCAGCCGTTTTTCCCAGGCAGCAAAAAAGTAGAAAGAGAGGGCATGACTGCCACCAACCTGTACATGGCCTGGCCGCTTCCGATACTGGAATTGCGCGTGCAACAGGTGATTTCTATTTTGAATAATGTCTATGGCGGCGGGATGAGCTCCAGGTTGTTCCAAAAAGTGCGGGAAGATAGCGGTCTGGCTTATATGGTCTTTTCCAGTCCCACTTTTTTCAGAAACGAAGGTCATCTTTACGTATCTGCCACAACTGCACCGGAAAATGCCAGAAAGGTGCTGAAAATAATGATGGATGAAGGTGCTGGATTGAGAGACACGTTGACAGCAGATGAAGTGGAAGATGCCCGCAACCAGTTGATCGGGCGGTTGGAACTGTCACTGGAGACATCCACCAGCCAGGCAATGTGGGGCGGTCACAATATGCTCCGTTACAACCGCCTGATTACCCTTCGTGAGGTGCTGGACATTGTACGGGATATTTCCTACCATGAAGTTCAGGAACTGTCGGCGGAGATTTTTGCAGAAGAAAAGCTGACAACGCTTATGTATGGAAACCTCAACGGGATTTCCGACAGGTAAGTGCAAACAGGGAGTGAAATTATATGAAATCTATTGAAATCCGGGTAAAGCGATTGAAACACGGGCATGATTTGCCACTGCCGGACTATGCGACTGCCGGTTCCTCGGGAATGGATCTGCTGGCGGCTGTGGATGAAGCAATGGAACTTCCCCCCGGGAAGGTCGAGGCTATTCCCACCGGCCTGGTTTTTGAAATACCGATGGGAATGGAAATCCAGGTGAGGCCTCGAAGCGGGCTGGCTTTGAAAAACAGTGTCACCTGTCTCAATACACCTGGCACAATTGATGCCGACTACCGGGGAGAGGTTAAAGTCATTCTTGCCAACCTGGGGCGCACTCCCTTCAGGATTGAGCGGGGAATGCGCATTGCCCAGGCCGTGTTGGCTCCGGTTCTCCGCGCTGAGCTGATTACAGTGGAAGATCTCACAGACACAGACCGGAGTGATGGCGGATTTGGGAGCACAGGCATATGAATTCTGTTGAAAACATTGTCGGACTGAATATGGACTTTACGGCTACGACACCGCTTGCACCGGGAGTCATAGAGGAAATGGTCCGTATTCTGGCAATGGTTCCTGGAAACCCTTCTTCACCGCACGAGCTGGGATTGCAGGCTACCAGAGTTGTTGAGGATGCAAGGGAGACGATTCTAAAGGAATTCGGTCTGACAGATACCCATCGTCTAATTTTTACATCCGGCGGTTCCGAAGGGAACAGCACAGTGCTGCACGCATTAACTTCTTCCTCAGATGGCACCAATATTGTGACAACACCGTTTGAACACAATTCCATTCGTGTTTTTTTCCCGCTGCTGGAGCGGGCAGGTGTCGAGGTTAGAGAGGTTCAGCCGGACCATTCTGGCAGCATTGAGCCTGAGAAGTTGCTGAAATCAGTTGACAGGAACACACGACTTGTTTCCATTATGGCAGTCAATAACGAGACAGGATTCATTTTTGATATTCCGGGTATCGCAAAGACAGT
>PFTO01000171.1:0-676 GCA_002789615.1 Acidobacteria bacterium CG_4_9_14_3_um_filter_49_7
CCGGCTTGGTCCATTGTCACCACCACATCCCCGGCGGAACCCGTAAACCCGCTTATCCATTCCCTGCGCTGCCAGAAGGCGGGAACATATTCACTCTGATGAGGGTCAGTGCTGGGGATGATGTAGGCCTGTACATCCTGTTTCGCCATGAGCGACCGTAATTGCATAAGTCTATTTTGTATCATAGGCTGATTCTCCCGTTCATCATATTCATCCGTTATGGTACAACAAAAATCCTCTAATGAAGCATTCAAAGAGTTTTCATTTCTACTAAAATCAGTTATTCTTGATAAATCACAATTGGTGAAATAAGTTCAAATTGATTAAAGTCTAACATCTTGAAGATGTTAGGAACGGCAAATCTGGATTTTCCGTATTTTAACGCGATAGTTGTTACCAACAGGGGTGGAAATCGTTACCCCTATTTTCCAAGGAGGAGACACAATGAGAAAACTCGGATTCCTGCTGGCACTTCTGCTGGCAGTCTTTATCATGGCTCCAACCGCAATGGCAAAGAAAAAAAAGAAGACACCGGCCAAAGCAAAACCCCTTCTTACATCTAAAGTGTTGAGTGGGTTCAAATTCAGGAGCATCGGCCCTGCGTTTGCATCGGGACGGATCGCCGATATCGCTGTCAATCCAACCAACCAAAGCCAGTGGTTTATCGCTGTGGCGG
>PFTO01000171.1:726-7272 GCA_002789615.1 Acidobacteria bacterium CG_4_9_14_3_um_filter_49_7
CCGGTGCCACGTGGAAGCCGATTTTTGATAAGTACGGCTCATGGTCCATTGCCGACGTGGAATTTGATCCCTTGAACCCCCATGTAGTCTGGGTTGGAACCGGCGAGTACAACAGTCAGCGTGCCATCGGTTACGGAGATGGCATTTACCGTTCCCTCAATGGCGGTAAATCGTTCAAAAACATGGGATTAAAGAAGTCAGAGCATATCGGGCGTATCGCCATTGATCCCCGCAATTCACACATCTATGTGGCTGCCCAGGGACCGCTCTGGGGACCCGGTGGAGAACGGGGCCTTTACAAGAGCGTGGATATGGGTAAAACATGGGAACGGGTGCTGTTCGTCAGTGAAAACACTGGAATAACCGACGTGGTACTGGATCCCAGGAACCCGGATACCCTCTATTGCGCAGCCTACCAGCGCCGTCGCCATGTGTTCACACTCATCGACGGAGGGCCGGAAGGTGCTATTTACAAATCCACTGACGCGGGGAAAACATGGCGAATATTGAAGTCCGGCCTACCCTCCGGGGACATCGGCCGTATCGGGTTAGCAATTTCAGCAGTGAACCCGGATATAATCTATGCGATTGTGGAAGCCGAAGGCAAAAGCGGCGGCGTTTTCCGTTCCGCTGACAGGGGTGAAACATGGGAACGCCGCAGCTCATACATGAGCACAAGCCCTCAATACTACAATCGGCTTTATTGTGATCCTGAAAACCAGGATAAGGTTTATTCCATGGATACATTCGGACAGGTAAGTGTGGACGGTGGAAAGACGTGGAATGCCCTTGGAAACCTTCACCGCCATGTTGATGATCACACGCTCTGGGTAGACCCATCAAACAACCGTCATGTTCTTGTCGGCTGTGATGGCGGCCTGTACCAGTCCTTTGATGCCGGCAGCAACTGGATATTTGTGGAAAACCTGCCCGTAACCCAGTTCTACCGAGTATCCCTCGACAACACTAATCCTTTCTATTACGTTTACGGTGGAACCCAGGACAACAACAGCATGGGAGGGCCATCCAGAACAATCTGTAGAAATGGGATTTTCAATGAAGACTGGTTTGTGACCCAGGGCGGAGACGGATTTGAAAGTCAGATAGATCCGAATAACCCAGACATTGTCTACGCACAATCTCAGTACGGCGGATTGGGACGATTTGACCGCAAAAGCGGGGAATCCATTAACATCAAACCCCAACCACCGGCAGGAGAAGCCTACAGATGGAATTGGAATGCCCCGCTGATAATCAGTCCTCATTCCCCTACAAGACTATATTTTGCAGCAAATAAACTGTTTCGCAGTGACGACCGGGGAGACTCTTGGAAAGTTGTCAGTCCCGACCTGACCCGTCAAATTGATCGCAATACGCTGCCGGTGATGGGTCGGATTCAGAGCGTGGACGCTGTCGCCAAAAACGCGTCCACCTCCCTGTTCGGCAACATCGTGGCCCTGGACGAGTCACCCATCGTGGAAGGATTGCTCTATGTCGGTACCGATGACGGACATATCCAGATTTCTGATAACGGAGGCCAGAACTGGCGAAAAGTGGAAAAAGTCGGCGGCTTACCGGAACTCAGCTACGTGGATTACCTGCTGCCATCCAGCCATTCGGCAGAAACGGTTTACGCCGCCTTCGACACACGGAAAAACAACGACCTCCGACCGCATCTTTTCAGAAGCCGGGACCGGGGGAAAACGTGGCAGTCTATTTCAAACAACCTTCCCGAAAGAGGGACAGTTTACTGCATTGCGGAAGACCAGGTAAATCAAAACCTTCTTTTCGTCGGTACAGAGTTCGGCCTCTTCGTTACCGTAGATGGGGGAAACAATTGGGTACAGATGAAAGGCGGCCTTCCCGTTACTCAGGTACGGGATATTGCCATTCATAGAGGCGAGAATGACCTTGTACTGGCCACATTCGGCCGGGGTTTCTATGTTCTCGACAACTACGCACCCCTGCGTAAATTATCAGAACAGCTCGTTAAGCAACCGTTTGAACTGTTTCCCGTGGAAGATTCATGGATGTTTATACAAAGTCGTGGCAAATCCAACATGGGTGAAACCCACTACGCTGCAAAAAATCCGCCTGTGGGAACTGTTTTTACATTTTATCTGAAAGATAGTCTTAAAACGCTGAAACAGGCTCGAAAAGAAAAGGAAAAAAAGGCGCTGAAGGCGAATCAACCCGTTTCCTATCCTTCATGGGACGAACTCAGGGCAGAAGACACGGAAGAAGAACCCTACCTTATGTTTACCGTTCGTGACAGCGAGGGCAACGCAATTCGCCGATTGAAAGCACCTGCCACATCCGGCATCCACCGGATTGTCTGGGATTTTCGCTATCCGGACGTCTCACCAGTTCGTGGCACAGAAGGCAGATCTTCACAGGGCAGCCACAGAGCAAACGCTGACAGCGGAATGCTAGCCATGCCCGGCACATACACCGTAGAGGCTGCGAAAGTGGTCCAGGGCACCGTTACCCCCTTTGAAGGAAAACAATCCTTTCAGGCAAAGATTCTGGCCAATACAACCCTTCCTGCGCCAGACCGGAAGGCATTGGTGGCCTTTCAACAGCAGATTTCAGGCCTACTGCGCGCAGTTCAGGGCAGCAGAGACCTATTGTCCAGCCTCCAGATAAACGTCACCGCCATGAGAAAGGCCGTCTATCGGGCACCGGAAGCCGGAAATGAACTGGATCAGAAGCTGCAGGCCTTACAGAAGCATCTTTTAGTGCTGGAGCGAAAACTGAATGGTGATAACACGATTTCTGAACGAAACGCAAATCAACCGCCATCCATTGCCGGCCGTGTATATGGCCTCGTGTACGGTCAGTGGAGATCCACTTCCGCACCCACCACAACCATGCGCGAGCAATATCGTATTGCCGGAGAACTTTTTCAACCGGTTCTTGGAGACATTCGCGAAATCGCTGAAAAAGAACTGCCCACACTTCAGAAACAACTGGAAAATCTGAAAGCGCCCTGGACTCCCGGACGCATTCCGGACTGGAAGTTCTAAACACATCCACTAAAAAAGGAGGGGAAATCCCCTCCTTTTTCTTCATTTCAAACAAATTGAATGCTACTTACGATCAAAAAAAGCTGTAATGCGACTATCCCGATATCGAATCCTGACAATTTTACGGTTTCCTCTGAATCTCTCCCGAATCATGTTTCCCTTAATCCCGATTACTGTGTGCGATCCGTCTTCCTTCCTGTCCCAGTCTGACATGAGATGAAAATGGGAATAATCAATAATCATTGACTCATGGGCCAATTTTTCATTCTCAACTTTCACCGTGAAATAAAGCAGATGGTGCACAACCCTTCCAGTCTTCTCAAATTCCTTCTCAGCAGCGAGAAAAAGGCGGGATTCTGCACCTTCTCCCCGAACATAATCATCCGGTGCCACCGCAATCGCAAAGAAAAAAGGGTCTCCGTCTTCGTCATTAACCACAACGTCTACTGTTACAGTCTCCCGAATATTTCCAACTTTGTACGGCCTGTCCAGCTCAAGAGACTCCGGCGCGTAGCCCATCGTATTCACGAAACGATGAACCATGTATGCCCGGACAATTTCAGAATCTTCAGATATTCTATGGATGGGACGGTCCAGACGAATTCGTTCTGAATAGCGAACCATACCCTTTTCCAGGTTCAGACTAACGATTCTCTGTTTCGCCTTTTCAATTTCGAAAACAATCAGCTCTTTCCAATCCATTTATCACCTCTAAAATCTGTTGCCAGTATACAGGATATTCGGGTATCTATCCATAGGAAAGGCGTGATGAGTGATGAGTGATGAGTGATGAGTGATGAGTGATAGAAATCAGAGATTCGCCAACCCTGTCATCTTTTTTGTCATTCAAGGTTTCATCAGGCCGCAGGCCAGCGCTCTATGTTTTTCTATCATTTACCACTTAACATTTAACATTCTGCGCCCCGCAGCGAGCGTCCCCCGTCCACACGGATCACCTGCCCGGTAATGAAATCACTTTCCACTAGGAAACGTACCGCTTTGACTACATCTTCCGGTGTTCCGATTCGTTGCAATGGAATCGTCTCAAGAATTCGCTGCCGTTCAGCCTTATCCGTTCCATCCGGAAGCAGCACCGGCCCCGGTGCCACTACATTTACCTGCACGTGGGGAGCCAGAAGCTGTGCCATACCCCTCATCAGCGCGTGCATCCCGGCACGGGAAACCGAATAGGGAATATAGGAAGGCCAGACCAGTTCTGCCGCCACATCGCCAATGGCTATGATCTTTCCCCTTCCCGCCCGCTTCATCCGTTCACCCAATACCTGACAGCCCAGAAACGCGCCCTTCAGGTTCACATCCATGAACTGCTGCCATTCATCCTCGGAAGTAGAAAAAAACGGCGTGGCCGAAAACGTTGACGCATTGTGCACCCAGACATCCAGCCCGCCATGATGTTCTTCAATTTCGCTGTTCATTGCTGTCCACGTCTCTACCAGGGAAATATCCCCATGCAGTACCAGCGGCCTGTACCCCGCAAACGCTTCAATCTCAGATGCTGTCTCAGCGGCCTCCTTTCGGCTTCTAAAGGCATGGATCATCACCATCGCGCCGAGACGCGCCAATTCCACCACAATCTCCTTTCCTACGCGCTTCGCGCTCCCGGTCACCAGTACGCGGCATCCCTTTATTTCCACCTTGCCTCCTGTGCTTCACTTTTGTCATATGTTATCACATGAAGTGGCCCCCAAAAACTGGACAGGGAGCTTTAGTGGATTCTATGATGGTGGGAAGGGGGAAAAGGAGACATCATGAAATCCGGCAAGCTGAAACGGTATGACAGCAGATTCAAGGCAGAAGTGGCACTGGAAGCGGTGAAAGGTGAAAAAACCATAGCAGAACTGTCCAGTGGAACAGGGGTTCATCCGAACCAGATTCGGCAATCGATAATTATCGGTTCTGTGCCTAAAGGTCCCAGACTGCCGTCCCATATAGCATGGAAGACCGCCCAGACAACCTATTTCGCGATGAAGATGCCCACAGCCATCAGCAGCGGCGTCAGCAGATTTATCAGAACATTCATAATCAGATAGGGAACAATGGCTTTGGTGTCATCGGCGAACTTGACCGCACCCCGCCCGGCCGCAACTGCCAGCGGAACCGTCAACAGCCCCAGAAGCGCCCACATCGGAAAAACGAAGAAAACCACACCCCCGATGATAGCCAGATACGCCAGTGCCAGAAAAGAGATATACAGCCACGCAGACTTTGGTCGGCCGATCAAGGTGGGATAATGCCGGCGCCCCACCTCCCGGTCCGCCTCCATGTCCGGAAACTGGTTCAGCAGCAACAGATTACTCACCAGAAAGAACGGCACAAGAGAAGCAACCATGGCGGAAACCGAGTAGCTCCCGGCCAGTACCACATGGGTTCCAATCACCATGATGGTCCCAAACCCGATTCCGGGAGAAATCAGACAGAGAAGGGGATTCTTTGTAAACCATTTTGAATAGCCCAGCACCATAACAGCACCCACCACACCTAGGGGAACCAGTATCCAGCCCCGCAACCAGATGAAATAGATGCCGATTCCAACAGTCAAAGAAAATGACAACCAGGCGATGAACAACGCGGAGCCGTATTCCTCCGGATTCTCCGGCAAGGTACCACTTCCCCCGCTGAAGGGCGTCTTTGTGGTTTTGAAATCCAGCCCTGACCAGAAATCCGCGTATTCGTTGAACGCATTAACAGAGATATGGGCAAAAATACCCCCGAAAACCGCCAGGATTGCCTGTAAAACGGGAAAATCCGCTCCAGCTGAGTATGCAGTCGCTATGCCTAGAAAAACACATATTGGGGCGAGAACCACAAAAGGAAGTCGCATCGGACCGGTCACAACTGACATCCTGCTCATGGAGTCCTCCTAAAATCTCAGTCTATTGAAAAGCGTTTTTAACTTAAAACAGTTTATTCCCCGGGTTTCTAAAGGTCAAGTGAAAGATTGACTTCTTTTTCTGATAGTTATGTGGAATTTTATGCTAGGAACTGGTAATATTTGCTCCCCTTGCCGGGGAAAGAGCCAGCAATCTTACTGATGGAGGATACTTCCATGGGATAGGTAATGATTAATCTGTGCCTCCCAATCCCGCATGAACCGGATGTAGTAGTCTTCGGTAAAGGCGTCGATAGAAGCATCTCCTTCGGGACCTAGGCTCATATGTGTGTATGTGATTGTTGCCGTCGATCCGCTTACCCATGGATGCAGTTGTATCGTCAATCTGCACGCAGTGACATTGGGCGTAATCTTGGTCATTTCCACAAAACTACTTTCCGGTTCATGTCTGGTAATGTACCAGATAGCGTTGTCTGGACTCCGGCCAGTTAGAAAAACACAATCAGGTTCTTCTATCCCTGAATTGCTGAAAACAACGTCAGGGTTCAAATCTTCAATCCAGTCTGCCTCCCGTACCGGGCACAGCAATGGGAATACTGCCGCCGGTTCAGTCAGCTACGAGATTTTGTGTATAACTTTGTGTAACACGGTTAGGTTTGATAACTTCCA
>PFTO01000057.1:0-3580 GCA_002789615.1 Acidobacteria bacterium CG_4_9_14_3_um_filter_49_7
CGCCAGGGAATCGGATAATTCCTTCTTGCTCTGCTCAGCAAGAGGATTGATGCTGTATATAAAATTTATGCTCTTTTCGTTGATGGTTACGTTCAACACAACGGCATCAAACTTAACGCTTGGTTTCAGAAACACCACACAATCCCGAAAATGGTTGCTGATGATCGGAAGATACCGCTGGAAAGAGGCAAATTTCACAAGAAAATATTGATAGGAACGCCCCATTTCCTCCTCCGGACCGCGCCCGGGTTTTTTCTTGCTTTTTCCGAAAAATGCCTCCAGATGGGGTTCCATATCCGAGGCCACCCGTTTTGCATTTCTTGCCGTTGTTTCGTCATACTCCTGCCCACCCGCCCGGTTTCTTTCTTCGATAAAGGCAATGATCCGATCCATCATGTAAATGGGGGTCACCTGGGCATTTTTCAAACCGAACGCTTCGAAATGTTTATCCAACTCAGAAAAATTTGAAATATCATTCACAATGAAAGGGCTTCGCTTTCTCATCAATACGCGGATAACAGGATGGTCCAGTTCATACACTCCCATCTCCGGGGTCTGTTTCAGGTAGCCATAGTATGCGGCCAGTCGGAAATCACCTGTTTGCAAATCCTGCACATACAGAAGTGCCTTCGTGGAATTGTTCAACTCCATGCATGACAGAAGAACCCGTTTAAAACTCTTCACGTAGCCTTCCATTTTCAAATCACTCATATTGCCACCTTTTTCAAAAGGATACCCCAGTATCCATATCCCGTCAAGTTTCTGATCCTGTTTGCTAACCTGGGGCCCAAAACAGACTCTCCAAAATTCAAGACGGAAGAAAAGCCAGGAAGAGAAAAACTGCTATCTTGCATAGAGTTAGCTGACAGACTGTGAAAAACTTGAACAATAAAGACGTAAAAAGTGTTGAAACAATTCCTGAATTTTCTATCATATTGATATTAATGCAGATCTTTTATCGCATCCAAGATGGTGCAAAACGATGAACTACCCATTGTCCTTAGCATTTCCTCGTTTTTAACAGGATTTTTCACAGAGTTTTCCACAGATATTGTCAAGAACAGCTCAACCTCATTATCTGCCAATACATTGCCGGTTTCGGCACAACTCTGAAAACGAAGAAAACGATCTGACTGTCGGCTTATTGACATTTCATTTGAGTTCAAGCTCGGCATCATTTCCAGCAAAAACTTATGATAAGATGGCAAAGGATAATGATCACGCCGCAGGAGGTGCCATGGACTCGATGCTGAACCAGCTTTCATCACCACGGGAGCTGGAAACCATGACAGAGGGTGAAATCGAACAACTGGCAAAGGAAATCCGTGCCTTTATCATACAGAGTGTTTCACAAACCGGCGGTCATCTGGCATCCAGCCTGGGCGTTGTAGAAATAACACTGGCACTTCACTCTGTCTTCGATTTTTCAAACGACCGCATCATCTGGGATGTCGGTCACCAGGCATACGCACACAAAATTATCACCGGGCGGATGCATGACTTCCACACCCTCCGTCAGTACGGCGGCATCAGTGGCTTCCCGAAAATTACGGAAAGCCCCTATGATCATTTCAATACCGGTCATTCCTCCACCTCCATCTCCGCAGCGCTGGGGATGGCCGTCTCAAGGGACCTTGCCGGGCAGAAACAAGATGTTATCGCCTTCATCGGAGACGGTTCGTTGACGGCTGGTCTTGCATTTGAAGCCATGAACCAGGCCGGTCACCTGAAAAAAAAGATGATGGTGATACTCAACGACAATGAAATGTCAATTTCCCACAACGTTGGCGCCCTGAGTGGTTATCTGAATCAGATTCTCTCTGGAAAACTGTACAACCGCATGCGCAACCAGGTGGAAGTTGTGCTGAAGAGCGTTCCAGGCATTGGAAACTCTTTCATAAAGCTGGCAAAAGCCATGGAAGATACTCTGAAACGACTCTTTGTGCCCGGTATGTTGTTTGAAGAGCTGGGATTTCATTACGTGGGGCCCGTGGACGGTCACGACTACACCAAGTTGGTCACAACCCTTCAAAAAGCCAGAAAGATCGATGGGCCGGTGCTTGTCCACATTAAGACCGTGAAAGGAAAGGGCTATAAATACGCTGAAAAATCTCCAGCCAAATGGCACGGTGCATCTCCCTTTGAAATTTCATCCGGGCGCACCCTGGGTAAACCCAAGACAGTACCCTCTTACACGTCTGTTTTCGGCGAAACAATGCTCCAACTGGCAAAAGAGAACCCCAAAATCACGGCAATAACAGCCGCCATGCCGTCTGGAACCGGGCTGGAACGTTTCAGTGAGCATTTTCCGGACCGTTTTTTCGACGTTGGTATCGCCGAACAACACGCAGTGACTTTCGCCGCAGGTATGGCCATCTCCGGGAAAAAACCCTTTGTGGCGATCTATTCCACCTTTCTTCAACGGGCATACGATCAAGTCATTCACGACACCTGCCTCATGAGCCTCCCGGTGGTCTTCTGTCTGGATCGTGCGGGAATTGTGGGAGCAGATGGAGAAACCCATCACGGTCTCTTCGACCTGAGCTTTCTCCGGCCCATTCCAAATCTCATCCTCATGGCCCCAGCTGATGAAAATGAGCTCCGCAACATGCTCTTTACAGCGTCCGGCCTCTCCATGCCCGCAGCCATTCGCTACCCCCGTGGAAGCGGAGAGGGCGTGCCCCTGGATGAAGTATTGCAGGAAATTCCCATTGGAAAAAGTCGGGTCTTACTTGAGGGAGAAGATGCTGTTGTGCTCGCAGTGGGGCCAATGGCCTGGAAAGCCCAACGGGTAGCCAAACGTCTTGCGTCCGAGGGCCTCTCGATCAAAGTAATTGATGCCCGTTTTATAAAACCCCTGGACGAAACTGCCATTCTGGATGCCGTGGACAATTGCGGTATGGTTATAACATGCGAAGAAAATGCTCTGGCGGGTGGGTTCGGTTCCGCTGTGCTGGAGCTTATGGAACAAAACCGGATGCTGACCCCTGTCCTCCGCATTGGTATCCCTGATATAATTGTCCACCATGGCGCAACGCCAGAACTCCAGGACGAACTCCGACTAACAGAAGCTCACCTTTTCTACCGAATCCGGGAATTTATCATGGAAAACCGCACCGTTCGCAAACACAGGAATTGAGATTAGACAAATTTGAGTTTGAAATCAGACAAGAGATGAGACAGGACAGCTTCTGATTCATACCCCTCCCCCATTGCAGCGTCCGGGTACAGTATTAGCCAAAGCTATCCGAACGGAAAACCCTCACCCTAAATTTTTCTTTGTTTATTGGTGGAAAAAAGGAAAGAGAAAGAAACGGGGGAAATAATATGAAGGATTCGTTGATGGGTAGTGTTTGGTAAGCCAAATTAGGTGTTTTTTTTGTGATAGGCAATCTTTAATGGCTTCCCCCGCAAGTTCTTTCTACCGATTTATTATGCAAGTAACGTGCCAGCACAAAAGCACAGTGAATGGCGGCTTTTCCGCCATTAGTGTCAATGATTCGGTAACATATTCCCACAAACTGTCATATAACTGACGAATGTGCCTGAGATCAGCTGGGACCTGTCCCCAAAAGGGTAC
>PFTO01000057.1:3641-10049 GCA_002789615.1 Acidobacteria bacterium CG_4_9_14_3_um_filter_49_7
GGCAAAGGCTTTATCTTTCAATTTTTTGCGCACCGATTTAACCGGGATGTCCCCCAGAAGCCGGGATGGACGGACATAGGCCACCGCCATCACGAAACCGGACAACTCATCTACCGCATATAGTGTTTTTGCCAGAAGAGTTGTACGGGAAATCCCCGTGCAGTCAGCGTGCCCCCCGATTGCTTCAATCATTTCATCCGGGAATCCACCTTCCTTTAAAATTTCCATTCCTTTCAGCGGGTGTTGCTCTGGAAATTGCTCGTAGTCAAAATCATGGAGCAATCCGGTAATTCGCCAGTATTCTTCATCTTCTCCGAATTTTTTAGCATAGAACCCCATGGCCTCTTCAACAGCAAACAAGTGTCGCTTCAGGGAGTCTTTCAGAACATATTTGTTTACCAGTGCTTCCGCTTTCATTCTCATGCCCTACTCCCGGGTTCAGTCCACAAGATCGAATTTTGCCGTAAAATGGCGTAGAAACGGTGGCTCCCAAGTAATTTTGAGCCCCTTCGCTTTATCCCGTTCTCCGTAGGTCTCAATGATGGCCTCAATTGCAAAGTCAAAGTGACTCTGCGTGTATACCCTTCTGGGAAACGCAAGGCGGACAAGCTCCATCTCGGCGGGGATTTCCTCCCCTGTATCCGAATTCTTCCTGCCGAACATCACACTTCCGATTTCCACGCCCCGGATACCTCCCTTCCGGTACAGCTCAGCACAGAGGACCTGACCTGGAAACTGAGAAGCTGGAATATGGGGATAAAACGCTTTTGCGTCAATGTAAACTGCATGACCACCGGTGGGCCGGATAATATCGATGCCCGAAGCCGTGAGCCGTTCCCCCATATATGCCGCCGTGCGCAAGCGGTATTTCAGGTAGTCTTCATGGAGCACCTCTTCCAGGCCTACGGCCAGCGCATCCAGGTCCCGTCCGGCAAGACCACCATAGCTTGGGAACCCTTCAGTAAGAATCAACAGGTTGCGGGAGTTCATGGCCAGTGTCTCATCGTTCATAGCGAGAAACCCGCCGATATTAACCATGGCGTCCTTCTTCGCGCTCATCGTACAGCCATCGGCATAGGAGAACATCTCCTGAGCAACTTCCAGGACGCTTTTATCCTGGTATCCGTCTTCCCTCAGCTTGATAAAGTAGGCATTTTCCGCGAAACGGCAGGCATCAATAAAGAATGGAATGTCGTACTTGTGCAGCAATTTGCCCGTTTCCCTGATATTCTCCATGGAAACCGGCTGGCCCCCGCCGGAATTGTTGGTTATGGTAGTCATACCCATGGGCACTTTTTCATGGTTTTTTTCCAGGAATTCTGCCAACCGCTTCAGATCCATATTCCCTTTGAACGGATGCTCCAGTGTCGGGATTTTCCCTTCAGGAATCACGAGATCCACTGCTTCAGCCTTGTTGAACTCGACATTGGCGCGGGTTGTGTCAAAGTGTGTATTGTTGGGAATTTTATCCCCTTCCTTCACAGCGACACTGAACAATATCCGTTCCGCCGCTCGCCCCTGATGAGTGGGAATAATATGTTTAAAGCCGGTGATATTCTTAACTGCCTTTTCAAACCGGAAAAAACTCTTGCTGCCGGCGTAAGCTTCATCACCGGTCATCATGGCAGCCCACTGGCGGTCACTCATTGCGCCGGTCCCGCTGTCGGTCAAAAAGTCAATGAGGATATCTTCCGCCTTGATACGAAAAGGGTTGTAATCAGCTTCTTTCAAAATTTCAATCCGTTCTTTTTCTGTGGTCTGGCGAATGGATTCCACCATCTTAATCTTAAAGGGTTCGATCAATGTTTTCATTGGATTCTTCTCCTGATCGCGTGTTTTCCTGCACCGGGACATTGTAACACAGGGAAACTCGTGGCGCGTTGTCCCGAATGTCAGGGAATGGCAAACTGCGGGAAAGAGCGTGAGTGGGAAAACCAGGGAGTTGGTCAATTCTGTCTTTCTGAACTCATCACTTTTCACCGATCAATTCCTATTTTATTCAACCTCAAGCTGCGGCGTAGCGCCGCTCCCCGCTTGACAAACCCGTGCCAGGGCGCAATAATGGTCGAACCTTTGCTGAATGAGGAAGGGAAACAAGGAGAAGTCGGGGAGTACTGTGGGCAGGGAAATTGAACGCAAGTTCCTAGTGAAAAACATGAGTTGGAAAGATAATGCTGAAGGCACATTATACCGCCAGGGATACCTGTCCCTTGACCCGGACCGGGCGGTCCGCGTTCGGATTGCCGGTGACGGGGCGCATATCACCATCAAGAGCCGCATTTCAGAACTTGTTCGACGAGAATTTGAATACTCAATTCCGGTTGCGGATGCAGAAGAAATGTTAAGGGAACTCTGTCAGAACTTCCTGGTCATAAAGAAACGCTATCGTGTCGAATGCGGCAGTCACGTTTGGGAAATTGACGAATTTGAAGGAGAAAACGCCGGTCTTGTTGTCGCGGAAGTGGAACTCTCGGCCGCAGACGAAGCAGTCGAATTGCCGGATTGGGTTGGAAAAGAAATAACGGGCGACACAAAGTACCTCAACATGTGCCTCTGCAAACTTCCCTTCTCGTGGTGGAAAAGAAAATGAATGACTTTATTCAGCATAAACGGAACAGTAGGAGGGAGCCATGGCACTGATGCAAAATCTGACCAAACTTCTTATCTCAAGAATTGATGAATACCTGGATGCTATCAGCGAAGGTATGATTGTTTTCCAACAGGGACTCCTGGACTATCTGGAGAACCGAATGACAGATTTTGAAGAGAGAATGGCAATGGTGGGTCAATATGAATCCCGGGCCGACAAACTTCGCCGGGAAATTGAGAACCAACTTTACAGCCACTCTCTCATCCCCGAAATGCGGGGAGATGTGCTGGGTCTGCTGGAGCATCTGGACAATATCATTGATGTTGCTAAGGAGACTTTGACTCAGTTTTCCATAGAAGTGCCGGATATTCCCATGGAGCTGTGTGCCGATTTTTCTGACCTGACGGTCTCCACTGTACAGGCAGGAGAGGAGCTTGTGTCTGCGGTCCGGGCCTTTTTCCGGGAACTGAGCCGGGTAAAGGATCACGTCCACAAGGTGTATTTTTTTGAAAAGGAAACCGATCGAATTGCCAGCAATCTTAAAATGAAGATATTTCGGCGGGACATGGATTTGAGTCGCAAAAAGCACCTTCGGGATGTGGCGACCAATGTGGCAAAGATTTCAGACGAAGCTGAAAACGTGGCTGACCGTCTGTCCATCTACACGATTAAACGGACTATCTGACAAAGATGCTGTTATTCTTCCTTTCTTCGGGACTTTTTCTTGGCTGGTCCCTGGGGGCCAACGATGCGGCCAACGTGTTCGGCACCGCCGTTGGTTCCCGGATGATCCGGTTCAAAACTGCCGCCATTATCTGCGGTGTTTTTGTAATCATAGGTGCTGTCATCGGCGGAAATGGTACCAGTGAGACCCTGGGGAAGCTGGGTGCTATCAGCGCACTGGGTGGGGCATTCACCGTAGCCCTTTCAGCGGCCCTCTCCATATTTGTAATGGTTCGGTTAAAGCTGCCTGTCTCCACATCCCAGGCCATTGTCGGCGCCATTATCGGATGGAATTTTTTCGCGAACAACCCCACAGACACGTCCATTCTGATAAAGATTGTCGGAACATGGGTAGTCTGCCCGATTATTGCCGGCATCATTGCAGCCATCCTGTTTATCCTGGTTCGCTTTCTGGTTAACCGCAGTCGGCTCCATCTGCTTCAACAGGACCAACTGACGCGGTACGGGCTGATTATCGTCGGAGCCTTTGGCGCATACTCACTTGGCGCCAATAATATAGCCAATGTTGTCGGGGTATTCATACCATCCTCTCCGCTTCATTCCCTGGTCTTTCCACTCATCGGGACTTTCAGCGGCAAGCAGCAGCTTTTCCTGATTGGTGGGATTTCTATTGCGATTGGAGTTGCCACATATTCCAGAGGTGTCATGGAGACAGTGGGGTCCAGCGTAGTGAAATTATCTCCACTGGCTGCCCTCATCGTAGTCATGGCAGAAGCTACAGTTCTCTTTATTTTTGCATCCCAGGGATTGAACACTTTTCTCACCGCCAATGGACTGCCCCCCATCCCCCTGGTCCCTATTTCCAGTTCCCAGGCTGCCATCGGCGCGCTTGTAGGTATCGGTCTTGTCCGCGGAGGAGGTAAAGGAATTTGCTATTCACTGCTGGGAAAAATCAGTCTAGGCTGGATAGCTACACCGATTCTTGCCAGTATTATCACCTTCATTGCTCTGTTTTTCATGCAGAATGTATTTAATCAGACAGTCATCGCCCCGAAAACAGAAACCATTCAGATCCAGTCACATACAACGGAGCCGATGGAAATGGACCGTCAGATTCAAAACAAAAAAATATCCGTTTTCTATTTCCATGAGAATCTTCATCAAGCCGTACAGGGAAATTACTCATTGTCCATGGGCCAAATCGTTACGAATTCGTTCAACCACTTCATGCACGTCAAAAGGCTTGACGAAAAAGCCTTGTACCCCGGCCTCATTGGCCTGCTGAAGGGTTGTTGCGTCGGAGATACCGGATAACAGGTACACCCGGATATTTCGGGTCATCTGAGAAGTCTTCAACTGACGCAACACCGACAGGCCACTCAGCATCGGCATCTCGTAGTCCATCAAAATGGCGTCAGGATGCGTGTTCAGTGCCATTTTCAACACTTCTGCACCATTATGAGCTGTTGTCACCTCATAACCCGCACGTTGAAACGCCGCTGCAAGGATATCCCGAATCAGAGCGGAGTCATCACCAATGAGAATTTTCATGTCTATATTGTAACGAATTTCGATACTTTGCACAAACTTGCCCGGGAAGGTACCGAAAACAGGTTGGATTCAAAAAACATCAGGCAGGCTCTCACCTGCCTGATGTTTCCCTTGAAAGGCAATTTTCTGTCAATTTTTACTTAAAACTGATCAATTGTCGCGTGGGCTTTCCGTACCAGTTTCGTGTATTTGAACACGGGATACCCATTATCCTGACGATATGTTCTGAATTTTGTTGGCCCCATGTTGTAGGCTGCCAGGACCAGATTCATGTCCTTGAAACGGGTTGCCAGTCTTTTCAAATACCGAATTCCAAGGGTTACATTCAATTCAGGGTTGTATAAGGCATCATTACCCTTGAGAACGATTCCGTAATCTCTGGCAATTGCTTTCCCTGTAGCAGGCATCAATTGCATCAGTCCTACGGCCCCCACTGGAGATTCTGCGAACTTGTTGAATGCACTTTCTGTCTTCATTACCGCCATTACGAATTCCACGGAAAATCCGCTGTTCAATGATTCCCCGGCAATAATGCGGGCCAGGTCTTCTTTCTCACGGTCTGTCAAATTTGTCTTTACGCTCGCTAGAACCTGTCTAACCCGATGCTCCCTTCTATGAAGATCCACAAAGCGCGCAAAATCGCGCTTATGTATCCGGCTATCTGTGTTAACTGGCTGCATAGCTGGAATACCGGCACATAGTGCAATGACTGTCACTGCAACAACCAGTATTTTCAGGATGTTTCTCATACGTTACCTCCACAAGTGCCGTACGATACCACATAAAACAATTTAGTCAAGAATTATATTTTTGCAAGTGATAAGTGTCACTTTTCTTATCTGTTATAACACACGGCGATTCAGTATCAAGCAGGTATACATTTCCTCAGCACTGTTATCTGCCCATTGAAATACCCATGGATTCTGCCGTTTTCACAAGCTGGCCATCCGGATCCACGTTCTTCAGAGATGAAACCGCCTCCTTTATCGGGACAATCTTAATTTTCGGGGTTTTCAGACACACCATGTGGGCGCATTTCCCAGATGCCAGGCAATCCACCGCTGCCACTCCAAATCGAGTTGCAAGGATGCGATCAAACGGAGTCGGTGATCCCCCCCGCTGGAGGTGTCCCAGGACCGTGACCCGGACATCCATTCCCGTGCGCTCGCCGATCTGTTCACCCACGACATTCCCCACACCTCCCAATCGGGGCGATCTTCCCTTGATACCTGTCTCCAGGAAAACCATCTTGCCACCGAGCGGTCGGGAGCCCTCCGCCACCACCACAATGGAGAATTTGCTACCGGTGCGGCTTCGGCGGAGTATCTTGCTGCATACCTTTTCAATGTTGTATTCAATTTCCGGAATCAGAATCACATCCGCACCACCTGCAAGACCGGACTCCAACGCAATCCATCCTGCGTACCTACCCATCAGTTCGACCACAATCACCCGATGATGGCTCTGGGCCGTGGTATGGAGCTTGTCAAGCGCCTCTGTGGCGGTGGTAATCGCAGTATTGAAGCCGAATGTATAGTCGGTGGCCTGCAGGTCATTGTCAATGGTTTTGGGTACCCCCACTG
>PFTO01000099.1 GCA_002789615.1 Acidobacteria bacterium CG_4_9_14_3_um_filter_49_7
AGTTCCAACTCAACCGGCTTTTCAAAGTATATTTTTAGTTCTTTTTCAGCCAACTTCCTGATTTTCTTGATCATAGCCGCCTGGTGGCCAACCATGATGGGCTTTTGTGACTTTCTTTCCACAGCAATGTCCGCCATAATTTCCACATGGGTATCTTCGACTTTCATGACGCGGATATCCACAAAGGTGCAATACGGAATCTCCTGCCGGGTTTCCTGCAGTACCTTTTCCCGGATAACTTCAGATACGTAAAATCTTTCTGAAATATTTGTGTAGTCCGTTTCATCATACTGAAATTCACCTTCCGGCAGTCGTTCTATAATGATTTTCATCAGTTCATCGACATTACTTCCGGTAAGTGCAGATATGGGGAAAACCACTTCAAAGCCTTCGTTTGCAAGCTTTTCCATCAATGGGAGAACACGGGATTTCTTGATAATGTCGGTCTTGTTCAAGGCTACAATCACGTCGTTGCTTCGGGGCTTCAATTGTTCCAGCAGATATATTTCTCCGCCACCAACTGCAACCGATGCATCCATCATATACAGGATGAGATCACAGGAATCCAGGCTATCATAAACAGTCTGCATCATTGCTTTATTCATTTCATAAATTGGTTTGTGAAAGCCCGGTAAATCCACAAACACGATCTGGGCATCAGGTTCAGTTAAAATTCCAAAAATTTGATTTCGGGTAGTCTGAGGTTTGTCTGAAACAATTGATATTTTCTGTTTCATTAAGTTGTTAAGCAATGTTGATTTCCCGGCGTTGGGTCGGCCAATCATCGCAACGACTCCAAATTTTTTCATTTCTCCGCTTCCTTTATATCCATGGATTAAGAGGCCTCATTCTGCCCCATTTTTTCAATTCGAACGCTCTGAATGCGTCGGCGCTTCATTTTTTCTACTGTCAGTTTGAAATTGCTCCATTCCACAGAATCTCCTTCCTTGGGGATCCGGCCAAAGATGTTGAACACTGCACCACCAACAGTGTCTATTTCCCCGATTTCAAGATTAATGCCGGTTTCTTCTTCCAAATCCTCCAGGGTACACCTGCCATCTACCAGCAAAGAATCCTCTCCCAGCTGTTGAATCGTTTCATAATGGCTGTCATGTTCATCTTCGATTTCTCCGACAATTTCCTCAATTAGATCCTCAATTGTCACAATACCGGCCGTTCCGCCATATTCATCCAGCACAACCGTCATTTTTGTCCTGGCAGTCTGCATGTCGCGGAGCAAATCGCTCACTTTTTTTGTCTCCGGAACGTAAAGCGGCTTCTGGAGAAAATCAGAAAGGACAAATGTTTCCGGCTGTGCCACCATTATGTCCTTCAAGTGAACAACTCCGATAATATCGTCCATTGTATGGCGATAGACCGGCATCCTGGAATGTTTTGCCGTACGGAACAGTTTTATAAGCCTTTGATATGCCAAGGCTTGTTCCACACCAGCAATATCTGTCCTTGGTGTCATAATCTCCTTCACAAGAGTGTCGCCAAAATTCAAAACACCCTGAATCAACTCCTTCTCTTCTTCCTCAATAATCCCATGTTCAGTAGCCACGTCAATGAATGCCTTCTCTTCGGATTCTTTTTCATCTTCATCTTCTTCCCGTTCGTCCTCCATTTTCATCAACCGTCGCGCAATGATAGAGGCTGGCAGCACAAAAAGAAAGAACAGGTAATAAAAGGGGAGAAAGATTACAATAAAATGGGACAATACCCACTCCCGATTCAGAAAAGCCGTGGCTGAAACAAGAATCTTCTCTGCAATCAGATAAATTACAGGCACGAGGATCGCGTTTCTCACGTTAAAGGGCACACTGAATGCGCCGCTTATCATGACCCACAGCCCGAAAACGCTGAGCAACAACAACTCTGCAGTTGTTGACACGATCAATTGAAACCTTGCACCCCGCTCCAGAAGAAGTGACAATGAAGGATTCTTTTCAGCAATCTGGCGAAGCTCAATCCGGGACAAACTGACAAAAGCCGTCCGTACAACCGAAATCGCAATCCTCAAAACAATAAGCAGGATTAGAAGTCCTTCCAACATCATCTACTCTACTCCTTGAAAATGAACGGGCAAAGCCTCTTTTATCTCCCGTTGCACGGCCGCCATTTCTCCATTATCTGCCTCGTGATCATAACCAAGGAGGTGAAGTAAGCCGTGTAATACAAGAAATTTCAATTCTTCTTCCAGCGTGTGGCCAATTTCGACTGCCTGCTCTTCGGCACGCTCTACCGATATCACCACACTACCCAGAAATATTTCATCGGTTTCCGGTAGAATATCCCCATCTGTGAAGCTCAAGACATCCGTAACCTGATCCTTGTTTCGATAATCACGGTTGAGTTTGTGTATTTCCTCATTGTCTGTAAAGAGAATCTCCACACAACATTTTTCACTTCCGGGCAATTCCAACCCAACTGAAATATCTTGGAGAAACGCAGTCCAACTGTCGGAATCAGGAAGTCCGGTCAGACCCTCTCTGGAGATGATTTCCGACACAATTGTCTTCTGTGACTCAGACATTCTTTCCTCCGTTGCCGTCACCCGATGATTCTGAGTCCTTATCCGACCTGTCGTTTCCTTCCAATTCCGCATTTTCTTCATTGAAATCAAACCCGGGATAGTCAATCCTGGTGTGAAATGAAGCTGCTATTGATCTCAAAAAGCTGGCTGCTATCAAGTCCAACTCCTTGAAGGTCAGATCGCAGTCAGAAAACTGGTTATCATCAATCAAATCCTTGATGATCCGATTCACCAGATTTTGTAGTTTGCCGGCGGATATCGGTGCCTTCAGTGTTCGGGATGCAGCCTCCACCGCGTCTCCAATCATAAGGATGGCCGTCTCCTTCATGGTTGGTTTTGGGCCTGGATACTGGTATTCACTCTCTTCTACAGCCTCGCCGTTTTCCTCCTGCAGAGAAAGCGCTTTGTTATAGAAAAACGCCATCAGCTTTGTTCCATGATGTTCTTTGATGAACCGGATAATCTGCTCTGGTAGTTTCGCTTCCTGCGCCAGCTTGATTCCATCTTTCACATGGTTGGTCAGAATAATCGAACTCATTTTCGGTGTAAGACGGTTATGTCTGTTTTCGTCACCTGTACGCTGATTCTCAATAAAATATCCTGGCTTTTCCATTTTTCCAATGTCATGATAATACGTACCTACCCTGGCCAGCAATGAGTTCGCGCCGATCGCTTTCGCCGCGGCTTCCACCAGATTTGCCACCAGAATTGAATGCTGGTAGGTTCCAGCCGCTTTCATAGACAAGTCCACCAACAGGCGATTGTTCATATTCGCCAGTTCCAGAAGTCGAATATCGGTAGTAATACGAAAGGCACTCTCAAAGGTAGGAAGTGAAATTGTCACAGCCGCTGAGACAAAAAAACCACCTGCCAGAGCAATCACAAGTGCCGCCCCATACCATTCCAGTGAGGGATTACCGGAATAATGAAGGTAGAGAATAATCAGAAAAATAAAATGAGACAAACCCAGCCAGAAGCCGGAAAAAAGCACAGCAGACTGTCCAGATTGCTTGCGCAAAATATAGATTGAAAACAGAGATGAAAATATGAGAAAAAGGGTAAGAGGGATATTCCCCGCAGTTAACAGCAATAGTATGATAGCCACACAAAGTGTGACAATCAGGGCGGGGATTCCCCCTGCGAGTAATGCGGCCAGAGAGGCTGGGAAAGCATAGGGCACCGCATAAAACAAAAGCTCACCTTTGAAAAGAACCGATAGTGAAACACTTCTTTCCACAGCCCCCAATACAAAAATGGACAACTTAATAAGCACAATACCAGCCAGTGCGCACCAGACAAGCAATAGAAAAACCGGCACTTCATCCCGGACATATCGCTTTTGAAAAACCACGGAAAGCCGGTACAGGAAAAAGACTGTCAGAATCAGCAGTAACAAAGTCGATACGATTCTCCGGGAAGAAATATTGGCTAGAAGTCTTTCATTCTGCTCATTAATAAATCGTGCCGCTACCGGAGAGATTCTCTCGCCCTTTCTCACGATAATTTCGCCGGTCTTCTTTCTGAGATATGAGGGCTCCACGCTGTTTGCAGCCTCTTCCCTGGAGGCCTCCGTCATTTTTTTATCAAAAATGTAGTTTGGGATCACAATATGGTTAACCAGCGCAAATATTATGGAGAGCTCCTCATTATGTACGACTTCCCTATTTCTAAGAAAAGAATATACAAATTTCTTCAAGCTTGCCCGATCCACAACCGGTGGGAAGCCCTTGGTCAGATACTGTTGATCTTTTCCGGAATCTGCCAATACGGCTTCCCCATTTATCAGTTTCAAATTGTTATGGTCTTCTGCAAACTCGCGGGTGTACAGGCGATCCATCATCTCCGTAAGAAGTGGCTTTAAGTTCTCAAGATTTTTGCTGTCTTTCAGGGCCAAAAAAATCGCAGGGGGTATCAGAGATGAAAGCTCTTCCTGATACTGCTTATTCAATACTTCAATCTGTTTCTCCGTCTCCGTCTTCTGTGTCTTTCCATTTACCGAGATCAGTGAATCTCGGAGCTCTTGATATCCTTCCAGTTTCCGAAACAGCTGATCCAGAATGAAGGTCACTTTCTCATGGGCCCTGGGATCATAGATATAGACATTGGGTGCCTGTTCCCGTGCCGCCAGACGTCGCGCTTCAGTCGTCACTGTATCCGGTATATTCAAATCCAGAGTGGCATAAATGTCCGATCTCGCAACATCTCCAGCACCGAACTTTTCGATGTTCGCGAAGGAAAACATCTTTAATATCAATGCCCCTGAAACAGCAACCAGAAGCAGAGAACTGAGAATTTCCCGAAAAGTGGGTCTATTCCCCGTTACGATCAGTGCTTTCTTCATGCCGCTGATAGGCTTTGATGACCTCTTGAACAATTGCATGTCTTACCACATCCTTTTCTGTGAAATGAACAAACCGGATACCCTCAATTCCCTGCAAAATCTGCTTAGCTTCCACAAGTCCGGACTTCTTCCTTGTCGGTAGATCGATTTGTGTAATGTCACCCGTCACAATCGCCTTAGAGCGAAATCCGATTCTTGTTAAAAACATTTTCATCTGTTCAGATGTTGAATTCTGGGCCTCATCGAGAATCAAGAAGGCATCATTCAGCGTACGACCTCGCATATATGCAAGTGGAGCAACCTCTACCTGCCCCCGTTCAACAAAACGGTTGGCAAGGTCTGTGGGAATAATATCAAAAAGCGCATCGTAAAGCGGCCTGAGGTACGGATCAATCTTCGCCTGAAGGTCCCCGGGCAGGTACCCAAGGTTTTCTCCTGCCTCCACTGCCGGTCGCGTCAGCACAATTTTGTCGATCTCTTTCTCAAGGAGATATTTGATAGCTACCGCCATCGCGATATAGGTTTTGCCCGTTCCCGCCGGACCGATGGAAAATACAATATCGCTTTGCTCAATGGTATGAACATATAACTTTTGATTCAAAGACTTGGGATATATTGCTTTTCTTGAATTGGGGACAATGGAACTGTCGTTCAGGATTTCTGAAAGAGACATATCAGGGGCTTCCCGACGAATGCGTACGAAAGATTCAAGCTCTTCAGGGTTTGCGCTGGGGCGCTGCGTCAGATACTCTTCCAGATTGGTGAAGAGCGTTATCAGTTCCGGACGGTTTTCATTCCCCACGATACCGATTTTCTGGCCCCGGGCAGTCAGGCGAACCTGAAATTCTCTTTCGATTGCACTAATCACCTGGCTCTGGTTCTCGTAAAACAAAGAAATATCACAGTGCTCAAATATATATTGATTCATAGACGGAAAAAGAGCGGGAAAGTATACCTTCCCCGCTCATTTTCTAACCTCAATCCTGAATATTACTTGCCGTCGAAGAAGAAATTCTCAACAGGCCACGGACGGTTCTTTGCCTCTTTAATTGCCTGCTGAACTTCCTCATCGGACACGTTTCTCGGAATCGCAAATACCTGTCCCGGATGAATCAGATCAGGATCCTTGATTTGAGCTTTGTTTGCTTTGTAAATCAACGGCCACTGGAAAGGATCAGCATAAATCTTGTCGTAACCGGCTATCTTCCACAGGCATTCGCCCTTAACAACTGTCCATTCCTTCGGATGACGTTTCAGCTCTTCTTCCGCCGCCATACGGGCAGCTTCTTCCGCTTGCCGTTTTTCTTCAGCAATACGAGCCTTCTCGGCAATCGCCTTTGCAGCTGCATCGCCAAACTTGGCAGCAGCATCATCAGCCATTTTCTTGACCTGATAATACTTACATTCATCATTCGCCATCAGGTTCTTAGAGTCACCCAATGCGGCGACACCAGCATCCAACTCAGCCTTTGCGTAAGTTTCAGCGTCTTCCGCCTTTGCTGTGTCGGCTGCCTTAACCGCAGCAGCAATTGCTTCTTCTGCAAGGGTTTTGGCTTTTGACTTCTCAGCAACTGCATCCTGTTCCGCTTTCTTGGCAAGCTCAATCGCCTGCAGGGAAGAAGCCTTGGAATCTTTGCACTTCTTATCATCTGCAAAAGCCTGGGCCTTGTCCAGCATTG
>PFTO01000103.1:0-6494 GCA_002789615.1 Acidobacteria bacterium CG_4_9_14_3_um_filter_49_7
AAGGCGGCATGAAGACATTGGTGGAACCGGATCCTGGATGCCCGGACAAAGCGGGATGCATGGGTGCTCTTCCATCAATGTGCAAAGGAAATGGAGAGGGAAAAGCCGACAAAGCGCTGCGATGCCTGGAAGAGGGATTGACAGATGTCATGGCGCTTTGTGACCTGCCGGATCGCTTCCGGCTCCGGCTCAGAACCACTGAATTTACAGCACATTCGGGACTTGATCCGATTAGCAGCAAAGTGGAGTGTCAACTGTGGTGAACCGACCCCATCTCTGGTCCAATTTCGTTGGGGATACTGCGGATCTTTTCATTATGCTGGGTCCATATCTGCGGGATATCCTGTTTGCGATTGTGGGGTATATCCTTTACCGGAAACGAGTTGTCAACACCCCGTTCCTTGTCGGGTTGCTGCTGGTGATCTTTGTATTCAGTTCTCTCTTTGATATTGCCAATAACTATCTGGCATATGTGCTGGGAGTCAGAAATGATTTTAATGCCATGCGGGTTTGTTCCAGTCCTTTGGTGCCCCATGTCGCGGGCATCCTGGGACTCTTTGTCACCCTGTTGTGCAGCTATCTGGTGATTCGGGATAGGCAGACCAGTCTGGCGTCAGTAAGCGACGCTGCGTAGTCGTTAGAATGGTTGAGCCGGGAAGAAGACATGGCGATCCTGCTCATCATTGCCGGTGATGGAGACTGGTGTGGAGATGGGCCGGTCGGAACGGATGATGACCATGTCCACGTCCGAATAGGTGGTGCCGTCGAAGATGTTACTGGAGAGGTCCACGAATTTGTGGAACGGATCAACTGACACGGTCCGGGTGTAGCGCTGTTCCCCGTCCAGGTATCCCTCGAAGGTCACGTTGACTGCCTGTGAGTCGAAGTTGGCCAGGGCGATGCCGAACCAGTCGAACCAGTCGTGCACGCTGTTGGGGATCATCCATTGGGAGCCTTCCTGGTTTTTGGGGACAACAAATTCCGAAATGGATTCTTTCCCTTTGTACTGGAAGGACAGTTTGACAATGAGGCTGCCGTTCTCCGACTGGATAGAGGCTTGTCCATCGTTTCCCAGTTCGTCGTAGCCCAGAGTTTGCGTGGATGTGGCCTGCACGGTATACGGAATTTCATTCAATTCCTGACTGCCCTGGTTCCATTTGGACAGGGTGTAGGAGATGGGAGAATCAGTGGGATTGTACACCTGTATAACGGAATTCCAGTTGGATTCCGCAATGTGTGGGATACGGTAGACGGCGGTTTCATCTGGCAGTGTTTCGAATTCGATACGGGACAGGTAGTTGACCCCGAAATGAACATTGTTTTCCGCTATGAGAGGGTCGTAGTCCACGTAGAGTTGGCCGCCGTTGTTGGGATTCAGATCGAAATGGGGATAGCAGGCGGAACTGATGTCAATCCGGATTCTGTGACCTGCCTGAAACGTCATGGCCAGGTCGGACAGCTCAATGGTGACCGGATACACGACGCCCGGTGTCATAAATTCCTGTGAGCGGACCCCGTCTCGAAAACGCATGCGCCGGATTCCCTGGGTCAGGATGATGGATTCACCTGTGGGTGTGACATCGGTGAGGCGGACACAGAAATCGGTGTCGGTCCGGTCGGATGACACATAGAGGTGGCAGGCGATGGAGCCGTTGACCCTTACTTCGTGTTCCAGCACGCCGGTGGTGTAGACCAGTACATCATCACGGGATTCAATTTCAGTTGAGAGGTCCTGCGGCCCGACCAGCACATCGGGATCGAAGGGGTTAAAACGTGAACCACCCAGCGCGGGTGTGGGATCAGCGGGGTCGTAATTGAATGTGCTGGTTCCGGACGCGATTGCCGGTTTTCCGGTGGTCAGGATGTTTCCCGTTTTCAGGTAGTAGGTTGTTGTTGTCCGTTCAAGATCTGCCCAGGAATCGGCAGAATGCCAGGCATTCTCACCCATCTGATAGTAACTGACCACGGGACGGCTGTCCCAGCCATTATTCTGGCCGCGCAGGTAGTGATCCCAGAACTGGATCTCAATCGGGTACAGGTTGTCCGCATCAGGGAATTCCATTATTCCCTGGGTTGTGTCGTTGATGCCGGAGTGGGTCCAGGGCCCGACGATGAGTTTGTGCAGACTGCGCACATCAGCTCCACTGTAGTCCCGCAGGTCCTTGAAGCTTTCCAGTACAAGGTCAGGAAAGTGGTCAAGCCATCCGGTCACCAGCAGGCAGGGAACTTCAATGTAAGATGCGATATCGCTGGAAGCCTCAACGGAATCCCATAGGGAGTCTTTCATCGGGTGGGACAGGATGAAACTGGTGCTGGCAAGACCGAGTGATTCCATGCTTTCCACGTGTTCTTTCCGGTAATCGCCTCCATAGTAGTATCCCTCATACTGCGTTTTGATGCTTTTAACCTGGGGCGTACAGCATTTCAGGTGGGGCGGCTGTTGTCTGGCAGTCAGGTATTGAATGTAGCCCAGCGCGGAAGAACCCCAGGTGCCGACTTTGCCGTCGCACCAGTCCTGCCCGGCAATCCATTCGACGGCATCGTATCCATCGAGGCCACGGTCGTAATTGGTTACCGCTGCATCGGAGGAACCATAGAATCCCCGCCAGTCCATTGTGACGTAGTTATAATTTTCACTGATGGGAAACATTTTGCCGCCCGCCGGACCGGGAATGGTCGAAAGGCGGTAATAATTCTTGTTGTACGGCGTCTGAATAAGGATCACGGGTTTGGCAACGGGAGACGAATCACTGTAGTACATGTCGGCAACCAGCACTTTGCCGTCCCGGGTCGGTATTTCAATGGAAATGTATTGCAGTTGTACGTCCTTGGACCCGGATGTTCCCGCAATGACGGGAATCGGGATCAGCAGCAGGACAATGGTAACAAGGTGAAAGAGGTGCGGAATGAATGTATGACCTCTGAGTTTCATGTGAACCTCCATGTTGGCCATTCGGCCTTTTCTTTAGACATATATGATAAAGGAAGATTATGTCGGAATGTTTTCTTCTTTGTAACAGTTTGTAATTTGCCTGCGCCTGCGGCGCCATGTGCCGGACCCTGGGAAAGCAGGGGACAGGCACCTGGGAAGTTGCCAGTCCCCGTTTTCCCGCTTCATCTCCCTGCCTTTACCCCTACTCCTACTCCCACTCTTTCTGAGCATCTCCTCAAACGGAGATGCTCAGAAATCCAGATCAAATCGCTGACCGTACTCAGGGATAGTGACTTTCCAGTGGAACTGATTGCGGATTTTCTCCGCCAAGGCCCGGGAAGCGTCCGGTTCACCATGAACAATGAAGACGTGCTCAGGAGGACGGTTAAATCCCATGAGCCATGCCAGGATTTCTTCGTAGTCGGCGTGACCTGAATAACCGGTAATGGTTTCAATGGCGGCGTTTACGGGAATTTCGCTACCGTGGATTTTTACGGTGGGCTTCCCTTCCAGGATGGTTCGGCCACGAGTTCCGTAGGCCTGGTAGCCGATAAACAGCACAGTGTTCTGTTTGCCGGGGAGCCGTTGTTCCAGGTGGTGGAGGATTCGTCCGCCGGTGGCCATTCCACTGGAGGAGATAATGATCCCGGGGCCTTTTTGATTGTTGATAGATTTTGATTCATCTGTAGTTCGGCAGACCCTCAATTTTTTCGGTTGAAACAGTTCTTTGTGCTCCAGCGCAAGGCGCCGGTTTTTCAGGTTCAGATCCTGGAGGTGCTGACTGAATACCTGTGTGGTGGCAATCCCCATGGGAGAGTCGATGTATATGGGAAGTGCAGGCAGGCGGCCGTCTTCCTCCAGTTGTCGGATGGTGTAGAGCAGGGTCTGGGTGCGTCCCACGGCAAAGGCGGGAACTACCAGCATACCGCCCCGGTCCACACTTTCCATTATGACCCGGATCAGTTCGTCGTCTGAGGGGGTTGCACCGTGGAGCCGGTTTCCGTAGGTGGATTCCAGAACCAGATAGTCCACATTGTAAACCTGGGTGGGGTCCCGCAGCACCGGCCGGTCGGGACGACCCAGGTCACCGGAAAACAGGATTTTTCGCGCTTCATCGTTGTGGCCCCGCTTGATGTCCACAAATGATGAACCGAGGATATGTCCGGCATCCCGGAACTTAACACGGGTGTTGTCGTCAAGGGGAATTTCGTCCCCATAGTGGAAGGTACGAAATTGGGACAGGACAGCTTCAGCGTCGTCCATTGTATATAATGGCAATGCGGGGGAGTGGCGGGTAAATTTCTTTTTGTTTGCCCATTTTGCGTCTTCTTCCTGGATGTGGGCACTGTCTTTCAGCAGGATATCGCAGAGTTCTCCGGTGGCATGTGTGGCATATACCTTTCCGTTGAATCCTTCCCGTTTCAGCTTGGGCAGGTAACCGGAATGGTCCAGATGGGCATGGGTCAGAAATACAGAATCAATGAGACCGGGTGACACAGGGAACCGCTCCCAATTTTTCAATCGGTTCTTTTTTGGCCCTTGAAACAGGCCGCAATCCACAAGAATCTGCTTGTTGCCGAGATCCAGCAGATGCCGGGATCCGGTTACTGTACCGGTTGCGCCGTAAAATGTTATGGCAGTCATTTTGCCCTCCTTTCGGCGCGATATGCCGAAATTGCAGTGAAGTTTTCTGAAAAAATTATTTGTGTCCGTTTATTCATAGTGAAAACAAGAGCCGCCCAGGAACTCCCGGAGGATGGACGTCGGTGGAACAAACCGGGAAGACAATGGCTTGAAGTAGGAGAGGAACTTCAGCAGCCTTTTGACTTCCGCGAATTCCGGCTGATTCTGGTATACCGCTTCCAACAGGGGTTCCGCGTGTTCTTTCAGTACAGCCAGTTCATACAGCAGTGAGGAGTTGAACATGATGTCGGCATTTTCCTGGTACGGAAAGATGTTCTTTTCTTCTCCCCTTCGAACGGATGGCCAACGATGCAGGGTTTCCAGTGCGTCATGCCCCCGATATTTATGATCCCGGACCATGCGTCGGAGCAGGCGATTGTCCGTTGTCGGAATGCGGTTTTGACCATCCACCGAAATCTGGGTCAGGGCGGACACATACACTTTGTATGTCAGCTCATTGTCGATGTCGGGGATGAGCCTGGGGTTCAAACCGTGGATGCCCTCAACAATGATCACGTTATCCGGGCGGATCTGCAGTGTCTGGCCGTCCGGCATGGATTTCCCCAGATGAAAGTCATAGCGGGGAAGCTGGACCTGTTTACCCGCCAGCAGGTCGTTGAGATTTTCGTTGAACAGTTTCACATGCAGTGCTTCCAGTGCTTCAAAGTCATAGTCGCCATTCTCGTCTTTCGGAGTTTTTTCCCGATCCAGGAAGTAATCGTCCAGAGAAATTGCCACCGGTTTCATTTCCGCAACCTTCAATTGCACGCCGAGGCGCTTGGCAAATGTGGTTTTCCCGGATGAAGATGGCCCTGAAATCAGGACAAGCCGGATCCGATCCCGTTCCCGGCTGATGCGGTCCGCCATCCGCGCAACCTTCTTTTCCTGGAGGGCTTCGGCGATGCGGATAATTTCCTGCCCATTACTGGGATCCTCAATCTGATCATTAAGGTTGCAGACGTAGCCGACGTTGAGAATCTCGGCCCATTTCTTGTGTTCCTGAAAGATTTCAAACATTTTGTCCTGGGGAACGACAGCCTCCAGTTTTGTCGGGTCGGATGCAAGGGGGAAGCGAAGGAGCATGCCGTCGTAATAGGGAACAAGGTCAAATGAGGGTATGCCCCCAGTCGAGGGCACCAGGTAGCCGTAGAAATAACCGATGGTATTGTCCAGATAGTACACGGATGTGTATAGTTCTACTCTGTCCTTGAATAGACGTGCTTTTTCTTCCATTCCCACCTCATGGAAGAGTTCTACGGCCTTTTCCGTTTCCATTTCCACACGACGAAACGGCATATTTTGTCGAATCAGGGTCTTCATCCGTTCCCTGAGCCTGGAAATTGTGTCCCTGCTCAGTTTGCCGGACAAGCCGTCAATTTCGCAGTAAAATCCCCTGGAAACAGAGTGTTCAATGGTCAGAAAGGCATTCGGAAACAAATCCCGCACGGCCTTGTGGAGGACAAAACAAAGGGAACGGACCACCATGCGCATGCCGTCCGGATGGGTGATGTCAATGAATCGTACCCGTTTGGGCTTGAATATGTTGTAGTCCATTTCCTTCAATTCATTGTTGATCATGGCGCCGAGAATGGGATAACGGGTCTGAATGTTCAGCTGTTCCGCAATCTCCGAGAGGGACGTGCCAAGCTCCCACTGCTTCTTCTCTCCAATGTTTTCGCAGTGAATTTCAATCATTCGTCTCATGTTGTGCCCTCCCGGTCTTCTGTCTGTTGATTAAATTATCAGACAAATTCCCGCATAAGTCCAGAGAAAGGCGGCAAAGCCGCCGTGAATAGTGGATAGCGGATGGTGGATGGTTTAGAAAAGGCAGGGAAAGGCCAATTTCCTGTGCCCAATAGAGTGAAGCAGGCCATTTCTG
>PFTO01000103.1:6562-8356 GCA_002789615.1 Acidobacteria bacterium CG_4_9_14_3_um_filter_49_7
TTGAGCAGACTGCCTCGCAGTGTTATAGAATCTGTGTCAGCGACGGGTATTCAACTGCGTGCGGGATTAGTTGTGATGATATAACCATTACTTATGATGATGGAACGACAGGCAACCTCGGGGGCAATTTTGGAGGTGGCGGAGGCGGACCCTTTTCCGTACCCAACCAGGACATGGTGCCATGCTGGACTGATTTAACAACGTCAAAACGTGTCACTTCATATTTTGACGAAGTCAGGACCACAGGCACTTGTGGTTTTCATACCGGTGTGGACATCGGGACTGCTGCAGAAGGCGGGAAAATTCCCCTTTACAGCGGTACAAGTGGAACAGTGAAGTATATTCGCTATGACGAACATGCGGGGTTTCATGTGATAGTTCGCAATGACAATGGAAGTTATACGGTATATTCTCATCTGGACGGTGATACAACAACAGGTGCATTCAATAACACAGGGAACATAGCGGTTGGGACGAGAGTCACGGTGGGAATGCGGTTGGGAACAACGGATTCCAGTGGAAATCTGGATCCACATCTTGACATCAAAACGTACGTTGTTGGAAACGCCAGTGCATTTCTTGTGAGCATACAATTTGGAATCTCCCTGGATTCGTCCGACATTCACTATTGTAGTGCTGTCAATAGAACATATATTAATTCTCTGACCTTGATGGGCGGGAAGGATTGCAGATGAAGTTTTCTATGGTATTATTGAATAGTTTTAACAGGAGGGGTGAGATGAGACTGGCTATGATATTTGTGTGTATGCTAATGACGGTCGGATTGACGGCCCAGAACGTGGAATTCAGTGGGAATTGCCCGGCGGCTATTGATCTGGAACAACACCAGTTTGGGCGAAATATGAATCTGAAAGTGCTGCCGGATAACAGTAAGCTGATCTTATTTGCCGGTTTGTTGCGAACTGGCGGTCAGAATGCCGACGCACAGAAGGGGCCATGGTTGTCTGATCTGATATTTCTCTCCCCCGACGGAAAGAGAATAACAGAGAGACAGTTTCCCGGTCTGGTTTACGTGGACAAACTTTCCCCGACCACTGGAGGAACGGGATACTATCTTGTGTCCAAAAGCCGTACCGGGAGGCGTGATGATTATTCACGCCAGCTTCTGGTTTTTGATAGCAAAGGGAATGAAGTGCACGCTATATCGGACTTGAAAGGGCGAGCGGTGATTCCTGCTGTCGCCGGAGACGGTATCATGATAGCAGATGTTGACGCAGGTGATTATGGCCGTGATTTTACATTGGCCCAGCTGAACCCACCCCGGGGCGAGAAAATGGACAAGGCTTTTTCTGTAAAGGTAGATCTTCACTTTATGGACAATGTTCCTTCCGGTTTTGTATATCTTGGCGGAGCTGATATAGATTATATTGTATCAATGGGAAACTCTGTGTGGCGGGAATCCGGCAAATCACAGGCCAAACATTGGAAAATACAGAATGTCGGGGATGAGATTACTCAAATTTCAATGTCCGGAAGCTCTTTTCTGAGAATCGACACACCCCATCAAGTAATCTTTGCGGATATCAAGAGCGGCCGCAAGGTAGTGACCCTTGATAGGCATGATCCTGCATGGAGTCAGAACAACATCTATCTCTATAATCTGAAGTTGGAAGGATCCAAGAACGGGCTGATAACCTTACGGAACTACGGGAACCGGTACCATCTGACCATGAAATCCTCGGCCAGAGGGGCCAGCTATGTGGCCAAAGTAAAGAAAGAAAAGATACATCACGGGGGTTCCCTGCCGTTTCGTTCAGGCAGCTACATGTCCAG
>PFTO01000039.1:0-87 GCA_002789615.1 Acidobacteria bacterium CG_4_9_14_3_um_filter_49_7
TGATCTGACCTTCATCCGCGTTCAGGGCGTAAAGGCCGGGCGAAATAAAAAAACGGGGACTGACACGTCCACCCGCCAGAATAAAAT
>PFTO01000039.1:113-600 GCA_002789615.1 Acidobacteria bacterium CG_4_9_14_3_um_filter_49_7
ATATCCATCCGTTTCCGAATGGGGGCCCCCCCTTTGGAAAAAGTCAAAAGTTGTCTGGCCAGATCCTTTGCCCGTATCGCCGCATTTTTGGCTTCCTGTAGATTCCCTGTGCTCTTCGCTGTCTCAGATTTGATCATGGCCATGTCCAGGTTCCCCATGATTGCTGTGAGCAGGTTGTTGAAGTCATGGGCAATGCCACCGGCCAGTAACCCGATGGATTCTAGTTTGCGGGTCTTGAAAAGCTCTTCTTCTACCTGTTTCTTTTCCGTCTCATCACGGAAAACCAGAACCGCACCGATAATCGAACCGGTTTTGTCCCGTATAGGAGCCCCTGAATCTGCAATGATGTGCTCTGAACCGTCTTTACTTAAGAGGACTGTATGGTTAGAGAGATTTACGATTCGCCCACTGTCCATAACAGTTTCCACCGGGTTGCTTATGGGTTCCCGGGTCAATTCATGCACAATTGAGAATATCTTGCTCACAG
>PFTO01000039.1:762-5105 GCA_002789615.1 Acidobacteria bacterium CG_4_9_14_3_um_filter_49_7
CCATTCGCCTTCGTACAGAATGCGTTGAGCGGAAAAGTCCATCCATTTTACTCCCCCATTCTTGGTAATGATCTTGAAATTGTAACGATTGGGAATATTTTCTCCCTTGATTCGGGCCATCCCCCGCTGCCTGATCAGTTCACGGTGGTCCGGGTGAACCAGATCCCAGAAATTCAGTTGAAGAAACTCTTCCTGAGAGTATCCCGAAACCGCCTCTGAAGCCGGATTGGCGAACATAAACTTTTCACGGTAGATAAAAATGGCCGCCGTTGTATGGTCTGTCATGGCTCGGAATTTTTCTTCACTTTCTCTCAACGCCTGCTCAGTCTTTTCCCGTCTTGTGATGTCCCGAACAACTGACATGATGTACTTTTCATCATTCAGTTCGATCCTTTTCAGCAAAACTTCGACTGGAAACTCTGAACCGTCCTTTCGTTTGCCCATCCATCTGAAACTCGCCTGGCCTCGTTCCCATGCAAGAAAAAGCTGTTCCCTTGCCATCGCTTCGGAATAGCCGTCCCCGCTGAGGTCGTCCGCGAGGGAGAGTTGGGAAATTTCTTCCTTGTCAAAACCGTACATCTCCGTAAATGTGTTGTTTACCTGGAGTATTTCCCCGGTTCGGGTATGAAGAAAGAAAGCGTCGGGAATGGCATCCATCAGGAACTGGTACCGGTTACTGACGGTGACAATTTCCTCCTCGCGCTTTCGAATCTGGTCCACCATCGTGTTGAACTCGCCGGCAATTCGTTCGAATTCCTGTTTCTGGATCAGTGACAGTTTTTCGGAATAGTCTCCTTCAGCAATTTCCATCATGCTTTCTCCCAGTTCCAGAAGAGGGTGGATTACAAAGCGACGGAGTTGAAAAATGGAGGTCATCAGGACAGCCACTAAAAAAATCAATGACATAAGCGCCATAATCATGACAGTATGGCGAGCCCTGGAATGGGCTTGCAGCATAGAGAAGATGATTGTGACTGTACCAATATTCATCTTGTTAAAATAAATGGGACGGGTCATGGAAAACTGAAATTTCTGGGTTGCAGGATAAGATTTGATCGTCTTTTCCTTGACAATCTGACCCCGTTCATCTCGAACCTGCACCCCGTCGACAAGAGAATTATTCAGGAAAACGTCTATGTATTGAGCCATCGTATCTTTGTCAAAATTCCAGAGTGGGCGGGAAAGAATCCCGGCGGCCTGTTCTATTATGGCATCGCCCTCCTGGCGGAGGCGGTTGACACTGGTCTGATAGGTCAGCGTATATCCGGCAACGACGGCAATAGAGACAATAAGGAAGAGCCCGATGCCCTGGTAGAGGGAAAAAGTGCCGACAATGGATCTCAGAGGGAAATGAAACCGTTTATTCTTTGCCATTGATCAGTCCTTTTTTCAGTTTATTCAAGAGTTGGTCGAACATGATGTTTTGAATTTCTCCGCTCATGCTCAGCCTTTCAACTACTCGGTCAACCTGAACCCTGACGCTTTCAGGTACATTTGGGCTGTATCCGATGTAGGCTTCAGATACAGGCAGGCAGGTGAGGCAGAATTCAATCTGGTTTTCGATACCCAACTCAAGAACTATAGTTCCGGTACTGCTCAAGGGATCTACGATGGCATCCAGTCTGCCATGGAGTAGTTTTTTCACATTGATGGCAGGAGTTGGAGCAGTTCGATCTATACTCAACTTTTCTTCTAATCCCGGTTGCATCAGAACCGGTTTCCCACTGACCACCCCGATGAGTTTCCCTTTCAATGAGGATAAATCTTTATAAGGAAAGGTGTTCTTTCTCAGCATCCACAACACATTGGGCACTGTATACAAGGGGACATGGCTGTATTTGATTCCCTTCTTTAGCCGTTCAGGGGATATTCCGAGCCCCAGATAAGCCTGATACCGATTCCGGGCCAATTCATCAACGCATCGGCCAATGGGCAATTCTCCCTGCTTTGTGAGGCGATAGCGAAGTTGAATCCCTGCAGGTTCCAGATCCCGGTTCAGTACCTGGAGAAGTTGGAGGCGAACTCCATGGAGTTGTCCGGCGGCATCCAGTCGGAGTTGTCCGACCGACCGGTGAATTGGCATATAGAGGATAATCATGTCCGGACGGTTCTTTGGAGGGTTGTCGGCAACAGCTGAAGAGAAGACGAGCATGAAGGCAATGAAAAAGGGTACAATTATTCTCTTCATTTTCCCCGGTCCTCCTGATTATGCGATTGTTCGCTCCAGTGGATTGTATCGCATTTGAAGGAAAAACCAAATAGTTTCCTTCTTTGCGGGGAAGTGAACAATGGAGTAAAAAAACTGTACAAAAAAATGGATCTATTTTCTAACCATGTGAGTGTTTAGGGGGTGGTGGGGGAAAATGGGGCAATGCGGTATCATGCAATTTCCACAAGATATTGTATTGACATGCCGGAAAGTCCACTATATAATGAATCACAATAGGAAAAAACTCGGAGGAACAGATGGGAACAGAAAAGAAAAGCGAATTACGATTGAACACATTGAAATCTGTAAGCCGAGTGATTCGCCGGGATAATCAGCAAACCCCTTTCGAGGAACAGCGTATTTTCAATGCCATTCTCCGTGCAGGAGAAGCCACCGGTGAATTTCGGGATGTGGAAGCTGCCAAGCTGACTACCATGGTCAGGAGAATCTTGAATTATCGTTTTTCCGGGCAGGATGTCCATATTGAGGACATTCAGGATATGGTCGAAGAGGCATTGATTATGTCCGGTTATGTCCAGACTGCCCGGAGTTATATCCGGTATCGGGAGAAGCATCGGGAACTCCGCCAGGACCGGAAGGCAGCCATTGAAGCGATTTCTACTGTCAACGAGTACCTGGACAAGTTGGATTGGCGGGTGAATGCAAATGCCAATCAGGGTTACTCACTGGGCGGGTTGATTTTAAACTCAGCGGGGAAAATCACTGCCAATTACTGGTTGTCCCATGTGTATACACCGGAAATCGGTGCAGCTCACCGTCAGGGAGATTACCACATTCACGATCTGGATATGCTGTCAGGATATTGCGCGGGATGGTCCCTACGGACTTTGCTGGAAGAAGGATTTAATGGTGTGCAGGGGAAAATCGAAGCGAATCCCCCGAAACACCTTTCTTCTGCTTTAGGGCAGACGGTAAATTTTCTTGGTTCATTGCAGAATGAATGGGCCGGTGCCCAGGCCTTCAGCTCCTTCGATACCTATCTGGCACCCTTTGTACGTCGAGACAGTCTATCCGAGAAGGAAGTGGCACAGGCAATACAGGAATTTGTGTACAACCTGAATGTGCCGTCCAGGTGGGGAACGCAGACCCCATTCACCAATCTTACTTTTGACTGGGTATGCCCGGAAGATTTAGCAGAGAAAACACCCTTAATTGGCGGTAAGTCCGAATTGTTTACTTATGGAGATTTGCAGCCGGAAATGGATTTGATCAATCGGGCGTTTATCAAGGTTATGCTTGAAGGCGATCGTCGGGGACGGGTCTTTACTTTTCCCATTCCTACCTACAACATTACAAAAAACTTTGACTGGAATCATCCCAATACAGAGCTTTTATTTGAAATGACGGCCAAATATGGACTGCCATATTTTCAGAACTTTCTGAATTCCGAATTAAATCCAAGTATGATTCGTTCCATGTGCTGCCGACTGCAACTGGACTTACGGGAGCTTTTAAAGCGGGGGAACGGCCTGTTTGGTTCTGCAGAACAAACCGGTTCCATTGGTGTGGTGACAGTAAATCTACCCAGACTTGGTTATGTGTATCGGGGGGATTTCGACGGATTTTTGAAACGGTTGGATCAGTTGATGGACATGGCAAAGGACAGTCTCGAAACCAAGCGGAAAGTCATATCCGGATTGATGGAAAATGGACTTTTCCCCTTCTCCAGACATTTTCTTGGATCTTTTCGGAACCATTTTTCCACCATAGGTGTCAACGGGATGAATGAGTGTGTACGGAACTTTAGCGATGATCGCCACGACGTGACAGACAGCTGGGGAATTGGATTTGCGGAGCGGGTTCTCAGACACATGCGGGGAAAACTAGTGGAATTCCAGGAGAAAACTAGCCATTTGTATAATCTGGAGGCAACTCCAGCCGAAGGAACCACTTACCGTCTTGCCAAGGAAGACCGGAAACGTTTCCCGGATATTCTTCAGGCCGGGCCACCGGAAGCACCGTATTACACAAATTCCAGCCAGCTTCCGGCAGGTTTTACGGAGGATCCTTTCCTGGCGCTGTCCCTCCAGGATAAATTGCAGAGTCTGTACACCGGTGGTACAGTTCTTCACCTGTACATGGCCGAGCGGGTCTCTTCCGCTGAGGTCTGCAA
>PFTO01000039.1:5258-7095 GCA_002789615.1 Acidobacteria bacterium CG_4_9_14_3_um_filter_49_7
GGGTATCAAGAATTCAGCATCGCAAAGGGCGACCTGCCCAACCGTGGCGTTTTCTACTATCGCCTCGAAACGCCAACGAATACGGCTACCAGGAAAATGACCCAATTATAGATAGGATGTTCCCGTGCCCGGTTGCCGCCTGTTGTTGGACAGAAATGTCCGGCATCAGGTGGCAACTGGAGCGGGCACTTGTGCTCAAGAATTAGTAACTCGGTTTTTGGGATTGGTCTCCTCCCTGGTTTGTCCGGGGAGGGGCTTTTTGTTTATTGAGAAATGGCGGCGGCAGGGGAGGGTGCTGGTGTGGCCCGGTAATACAAGTTAGAGCTATTTTCCGGAGTAAATATTTCGCAGGCAAGCCGTTTGATGTCTCCCACGGTTACGGCACGGTACAGTTCCACTTCCCGGTTGATGATATCTGCGTCGCCCATAAGTTCGAAGAAGGCGAGGTTTATGGCCTTGTTTAGCACGTTGACTTCAGAAAACTGAAGGGAGGCTTCAGCCTTGTTCTTTACCTTTTGCAACTCCAGTTCATTGTCAAAATTATCCTTCAGGTCCTTCAGTTCTTTCCAGATGGCCTCTTCTGCCGCCTCTAAACTCACGCCTTCCGAGGGTCTTCCTTCGATGATGAAAAGGCCGGGGTCCATGGTGCCGCTGATGTAGCAGTCGATATTTGAAAACAACTGCTGCTCTTTGAGAAGCCGCCTGTACAGGCGGGAAGAGGGGCCGTTTGATAAAATATCTGATAGCAAGTCCAGAGCGTAGTAGTCTTTATCCATACGGGAGCAGGTGTGAAAGGCCAGGTAAAGTGCATCCACCGGTGCTTGGGAAGGGCTTATGCGGCTGTGCAATTTCAGTTGCGGTGGTTCAGCGGGGAGGTGGCGCTCAACGGTTTTGCCGGAAGGTATGGCTCCAAACCACCGCTCCACCAGGGTCATAACCTCTGGTACTTTCACATTGCCAGCAATGACGAGGATGGCATTGTTGGGGCGGTAATATTGAAAGAAAAAGCGCTTTACGTCGTCCAAAGTGGCATCCTCCACATGCCGTGGTACCTTGCCGATGGTGGGCCAACGGTAAGAATGTACTTCGTAAGCAAGCTCGTATATGTGGTGCCAAACGTCGCCGAAGGGTTGGTTGAGGCAGGTTTCTTTGAATTCTTCCAACACTACCTTGCGTTGCACTTCCAGCACCTTTTCGCTGAAATTGAGGCTCAGCATCCGGTCGCTCTCTAACCAAAGGGCGGTTTCCAGATTTTGTGACGGCAGGATGTCGTAGAAATTGGTGATGTCGGAGTTGGTGAAGGCGTTGTTTTCACCCCCTGCGAGTTGGATGGGGTCGTCGAAATCGGGGATATTGGCAGAGCCACCAAACATAAGGTGTTCGAACAGGTGTGCAAAGCCGGTTTTATCTGGCGACTCATCGCGGCTGCCCACATTGTACAACACGTTTACGGCTGCCATAGGTGTACTTTCATCTTCGTGAATGAGCACCCTCAGGCCATTTTTCAAAACAAATCTGGAATAGTTGATCACAGTTACCGGTTTGGTGACATGCTTTTAAAAGGCGGCAAAAATAGCAAATTGCATACCCCCTGGTTCTATTGACCGTCAAAATAATACGAGGACTTTGGAAGGAAGAGATTATTGGCTTTGGAAGGATTTTTTTTTTAAAAAAACGGGTTGCGTGCTCAACGTTAAAAATGGTGATTTGGGGTTCGGTTTTTTGGAGTTTGGTCACGTGGCCATGGTGCTTAGGAACGTGTGCGAAATAACTTGTCGTTTTGGGCGGCGTCTTTTCGATGCTGACATCGTTGGTGAAACAGTTGCGTAGCTTGGCT
>PFTO01000185.1 GCA_002789615.1 Acidobacteria bacterium CG_4_9_14_3_um_filter_49_7
GATACTCACCGATCCTGCCTGAATCAATCGACCCCGATGCTGGACCGGTCGGAAATCAAGCAAGGCCCGTTGGATCTCTTCAATTTTCACTCCGGCCGCCAGGGCCGTCATTACAGCTGCCGCAACGTTGTAGCTGTGGTGAAGCCCAGCCAGGGGATGATGCAGCCGATAAATCCGACCTTCATATTCCACGTCAAGCAGAGACGACTCGAGATTCATCATTTTTGATGACACAATCCTCAAATCGGCCCCCAAGGTGGCTCCAAAGCTGTATTTCATTCCAGCCTCTGATTCAACCCGGGACTTTACAAGGAGATCATCACGATTGTAAATCAGAATGTCGTCGGCCTCTCTCCCTATCAGGATTTCTGCCTTCGCTTCCCGCAATTCTTCAATCCCCTTGAAATTTCCGATATGAGCCGTCAACACGTTCAACCAGACACGCATATTGGGTCGGACAATTTGAACAAGTCGTTGAATTTCTCCCGGATAACTCATCCCCATTTCAATCACAAAGAACGCAACCGGATGATCCAGTTGCTCCAGAACTGTTATCGGAAGCCCTATTGTATTGTTATAGTTCCCTTTGCTGGCCAGAGTCTCACCAGAAAGGCCCAGCAACAGTGCAATAAGTTCTTTCGTAGTTGTCTTACCGGCACTTCCAGTAACACCCACCCGTGTCTCCACCCTTTCCTCCAGCAACACTCTTGCAGTTTCACCAAGAAAACGAGCCGGATCCTTTACCAGAAACAGGTTTGGATATTCCGCAGTATTTCCGCCAGGACAGGAAGAAGCGATAAATGCTGAGGCTCCCTTTCCCCTCGCTGCCGGTAAATAGTCATTGCCGTCTGCCTGACCGGTTTGGATTGCAACAAAAGCCTCACCTTTTTTCAAAATTCTACTGTCGTTACAGAAGCCTTCTATTTCGCAATCATAAAAATTATCAGGCACTTTCCCGGCATATTTTGCCAGTTCACTCACTCGCACGGCCCATCTCCCTTAATGCCCGGAGGATTTCCGCCGCGTCGCTGAATGGAATTTTTTCCGTTCCGATGATCTGATAGGTCTCATGACCTTTTCCCGCAATAATGACCACATCTCCTGCCTTCGCCCTGGCCACTGCGGCGCGAATTGCCTCTCGTCTGTCATTAATGTATGAAACCGGCAGGTCACCGGTTTCTCCTTTTGCCATGTCGTTAAAAATCTGTTTCTGGGCTTCAGTTCGAGGATTGTCCGACGTTGCAATCACAACATCCGCGTTTTCACAAACCGCCCGCATCATCAGGTGACGTTTTCCCCTGTCCCTGTCTCCGCCACACCCGAAAACACAGAATACGCGACCGGTTTCGTGGATGTCAGGGGAGCTCAGCACTTTCTTCAACCCATCAGGGGTGTGGGCAAAATCCACAAGGTAGAGCACACTGTCGCTGGAAGGAATAGCTTCCATGCGACCGGGGATCGGAGGCATGGAAGCCAGTAAAGAAAGCGAACTGAATGGGTCCATTCGCAAGGCCATTAGAACACCGACACAGGAGGCCAGATTTGCGGCGTTGTGCAGGCCCGGAAGTGGGAGAACCACTTCCTTTTCTTTTCCTTCCGCGCTGAGGAGGACAATGACTCCGGCATCACCGGACCGGGTACCCATTACCCGAACGTCCGCATTTCTGCCGGCGGGGCTGACTGAAACTGACCGGCATTGGATTTGCTCCAATAACCGTGCTCCGGCCGGATCATCGACGTTTATCACAGCGCAGGAATCCGGCCCCATGTCTTCAAAGAACTTTTTCTTTGCCTGGAAATATGTCTCCATATCCCCATAGAAGTCAAGATGGTCCTGGGACAAGTTGGTGAATACACCAACCTTGAAGTCCAATCCGAATACTCGTTTCAAGGTAACGGAATGAGCAGAGACTTCCATTACACATCGGGCGCATCCATTGTTCTGCATTCTAGAGAGATTGTCACAAATGTCATGGGCTTCAGGCGTGGTCAATACTGCCGGGGTTCGATTTTTCCCCTCGAAATTTTCCACCGTGGACAGGAGCCCGCAACAATCTGCCGAATTGAGGACATGTTGAATGAACCATGCTGTTGTTGTCTTTCCATTGGTTCCGGTTACACCAATCAAGTCCAGCGTCCGATCCGGATGGTTGAAAAAATTCAAGGCACAATGGGCAAGTGCTTCCCGTACGTCATCCACAACGGTTGTGGGGGTGCCGGGAAAATCTCTCTCTGCCACGACCGCCGCACAACCGGCCTTGATTGCATCCGCAACAAACTCTTCACCGTTCACTTTATACCCTTTACGTGCGAAAAAGAGGTCCCCTTTACCGCATTTTCTGGAATCAATGGACAGGCCGGAGATCTCAATATCCCTATCAATGTTTGAAGATCGGAATGGAAGACCGGATAAAACCGCACCGGCCTTCATCTGAAATTCCCGGCCAGACGAATCTCTGTTCCATTCGGGCTGACAAGCCCCGCCGGAAGAGATTGAGACGTTACAAAACCATGACCCTTGCACCGAACACGATATCCGGCCTGGTGAGCCAAGATCAACGCATCCCGAAATGCAAGTCCCCGGAGGTCCGGAACCCTTCCCTTCCTTACCGGCCTGGACGGCGTCATCTGCGCTGGTGAATTTGTTGCGAGGCGCATATCCATGTCCACCCCCCTTATCTCATCAATTAAGAGAGGGAGAACCTTCTGGGCAATATTGTGAAACAACGGGGCCGAAGCCGTGCCACCAAAATGAACTGTTTTTGGTTCGTCAATGACAATAAAGACCGAGACCTCTGGGTGGGAAACCGGGAAAAATCCATAAAAAGATGCTACGTAACTCCTTGTGTATACACCATTTATCACCTTACGGACGGTACCGGTTTTACCTCCAACATCAATGCCTTTAACAGCGGCTTCCTTCCCTGTTCCAAACAGCACAACGCCCCTGAGAATATCACGCATCTTTGCAGATGTTAATTCACTGATCACCTGTCTGGGAGACTGCTTACGGTCCAGGCTCACAGTTTTCCCATCTGGATCATTCACCTGTTTTACTATACGGGGAGGCTCCCATCTTCCACCATTCACAACCGTATTGAGTGCGGCAGTCAGCTGTACCAGGTTCACCGACAACCCGTATCCAAAAGACATGGATGTTTTTGTACCTTCTCCCCAATTTTGAGGATCTGGAAAATAGCCAGCTGTTTCGCCCGGCAGCTTTATACCGGTTTTGTTGCCCAGGCCAAAGGCCTGGAGCGCATCATGAAAGTCCTGGTCCGAAAGTAAACGTCCCAACTTCACAGCCCCGATATTGCTTGAGTACCATATAATTTCTGGCAAGGAAAGGTCTCCGTACCGGGCATGATCCAAAATTGTTCGTTTCCCTAATTTAAAGAAACCATTCTCACAGGAGGTATGAAATCGTGTGGACACTGTGCCGCAATCAAGAAGAGCAGATGCCAGCAATGGCTTAATCGTGGAACCCGGTTCAAATCTTGCGGCCACATTCAAAACATTCTGTCCGATTTTTCCAGGATAGTAGCCCGCGAAGGAGAGGATCTCTCCGCTATCCGGCCGGGTCACCAGCACATACCCGCCTTTGGCACGGGTCTTTCTCACCTGTTTTTTCAATTCCGTTTCCACGATAAACTGAACAGCCGAATCAATCGTCAGCACAACATCATCTCCATCCACTGCGCTTTGCTCCGTAAAAGAAGGGACAATCCTGCTGTGCGCATACTCCCTCTTTCCCGGTTCACCACTGAGAAATTCGTTCATAGAGCTTTCAATCCCGCAAGTTTTTCCCCGATTTGGAGACGCGTAACTTAAAAAAGAAGAATAGAATCGCTTCTTCGGATAGTAGCGCCGGTTTCTCGGGTAAAATACCAATAGTGAAGACATCTTCAACTTCCGCAATTCCCGGCTGATATGCCGGTAATTGAAGTCCTGGTAAGGATAGGTTTTGAGTTGAACCTGCTTTCTTTCATTCTTCAGCAATTTTTGATATGCGTCCTTCGAGTTATCAATTTCAAGTAGATTCGCCACATCCCTGTACTTCTCGTATCCCATCTTCTCCAGGGCCACTCTGGAAGCTCCCACCTGCATTTCAAAATAATTTCCGCCGATAAGTTCTCCGTCACGGTCATAGATGCAGCCCCAGATCCGGGAAAGATTTTCCGTCCGGTTGCCATAAACCGTACCGACACCCGCGTATGCATGGTGAAAACTCTGTAGTTTTAAAATACTGAAGCATACCAGTACCATCAACACGAAAAATAGCAATGCCACCATTATCACATCCAAACGATCCGCGTGGAGAAACATGGAAGGCCGACTTCGTCTCATTTTGACTGCTCCCGAACCACCACAATCGGGTTCTGGTTCTCATAGATGAAGGCCAGCCCATAACGTGTTCTTGCCAGACGTTCAATCTGCCCATAATTAATCTTTCCCGACAACTCTTGCTCCATATTGTTAATATCTTTCTTCAATATCAGAATATTGCCTTCCAAATTCTTCACCTTCCGAGCCTGCTCCATTGTTGTATTTTTCATCTGAATGTAAGCTGCAATGGGTACAACCAGAAGAAGAAACAGAAAGAAAAAACGGGCAAAGAATACCGCATACTTCATGACGGTATCTCCAGTTTTTCTGCAGCTCTTAATCTGGAACTTCTAGACGCCGGGTTCCGGTCCAGTTCCCACTGGGAAGGCCGCACCACTTTCCTCGTCAACACACGAACCTGTGCATTGTCTCCGCCACAGGTACATCTGGCCTGGGACGGGGGACAGATACAATTTCTGGACTTGTTCCTGAAGAAGTTTTTGACTATGCGATCCTCAAGGGAATGGAAAGAAATTACTACCAGTCGTCCATTTACGGCAAGGACTTCCAGTGCGCAATCCAGAAACCGGGAAAGCACTTCGAGCTCTTCATTCACAGCAATTCGCAGTGCTTGGAAACAAAGGGTAGCCGGGTGAATCCGGCCCCTGCGGCCGCCGTAAATGTCTTCTATCAGACGGGCGAACGCCAGTGTATTTCTGTATGGATTTCTTTTTCTCCGTGCCACCACTTCCCTGGCAATTCTTCTGGCATGACGCTCTTCCCCATAGTCACGAAAAATTCGGATGAGTTCCTCTTCCGGGTATGTATTGAGAACATCAGCAGCTGTCAGATCGGTGGATGTATCCATACGCATATCAAGGGGACCGTCAGTGGAAAAACTGAACCCTCGTTCGGGATTTTTCAACTGAAACATGGACGTGCCAAGGTCGGCCAGAATGCCATTCACTTTGCCGAACACACCTTCCTCATTCGCCACATCCTTCACTTCGGTAAAATTGCGGTGCAGCACTTTCAGGTTGGGATGTTCCTTCTTCAGTTCAAGACCGCGGCTCACAGCCTCAACATCCCGGTCCAGCGCGATCAGACAGCCCCGATTATCCATTTTCCCTAATATTTCTTTTGCATGGCCACCGCCACCGAATGTGCAATCCATCAGAACCCCTCCATGGGCAACATTCAGGAACGATACAGACTCTTCAAGCAATACTGGTACATGCATATCATTTATAGTTCAAAACAGCCGCAATCTTTTCGTCGTCCAGCGCGGTCTCATCCACTGTTTTGTCGCAAAGCGCCAGCTGCCACACTTCTATCCGATTACCCGATCCAACAAGTGCAGCCTCGCTGCCGGCGGCCAACCCCGCTTTTTCAGTGAATCGCTTCGGCAGCATAATACGCCCCTGTTTATCCATGGACGCTATCTCGGACCACCGATTCAACCGGCGTCGCATCGCCTCCACGTCCAGAGCAGTCAGGTCCGGAACCTCCGAAACATGCTCCAGTATTCGCTTCCACACACCACGGGGATATAACATCATGAATCCCTGCCCGTTCAGTTCACGATAGGCCACAACGACATCGGACCCGAAACCATTGATCTCAAACTCCCGCCGAAAAGCGGAAGGAAGTTTGACCCGGCCGGCACCATCCACCGTGATTTCCCTGGTTCCATAAAACTCAACGGACATCCGTCACCATCCTTTCCCCGGTACTCTTGATGAGCAATCTATGCCATTCATTATAGTCCAATTTAATCCATATGCAAGCATTTTTCAGTATTTTTTTCCTATTTAGTATAATACTGTGTATCATAAATTATTTTTTATCCTTTAGTTTCTATCTCTTATAGTTTTGGACTAAAATGGACCAATTTTCTATTTTTCCTCCCAATAACCCCTTTTGCCGCCCTCGCT